>CAZEGO010000001.1:0-39876 GCA_964511955.1 uncultured Planctomycetia bacterium
GTAATTTTTTATATAATCCTTTGTTACGCCGGAATCTTTATGGACACGGCCTTCGCTTTTATGCACTGAGTTTATCAGATTCATGCCCTTCTCGTTAAAATCAGCCATCACTAGTTTGCCGCCGGGACAGAGTATCCGTTCCATCTCCGATAAAAGAGCGCCCACCTCCTCAATATGATGGAACAGGTTTACCGCCACTAGACTGCTAAAACATTCGTCCGTAAAAAGTGTAGCTTTTGCGTCCATCAGATAAAACTCCACTTTGCCGAGAAGGTCTTCGTAAGCCAGGTTAAGCGCAGCTATTCTTAATGATTCCTTATCGTTATCTATAGACGTGATTTTATATCCCGCTTTGGCCAAAGCGAGGGTAGTATACCCGTTTCCGGCACCGATTTCCAGAACTTCGCCCTCGAGAGGGGAGCATTTCTCCAGTATAAGTCTTCTGGAATTCTCAAAATCAAGACCCATCTTTTTATAACGATTCTGTCTTTCGGTGTAATACGAGTGATTTTCGCTTATTTCTTGCTGCGTTAATTTTGGCGTGTATTTCATTATATCAACTTTTTAATTCTTTCCCAAATAATTAAAATCTCTTTTTTAGCTTTTGATTGCCCCTGTTCGACAATAGTCCGACCTATTACCATCGCCTCCACCACTGCCTTATCGAAACTCACTTTACCCAGCACTTCCACGTTGTTTTCCCTGCAGTATTCTATAATATCGTGAGCCATGGCGCTATTCAAATCGTATTTATTTATTATAAGTTTTGAGGTTACTCCGAAATGCTTCGTCATCTTGATTACCCTGTCGGCATCATGCAGGCCGGACATAGTGGGTTCGGTTACTACTACTGCGTAATCCACCCCCGCAATGGAGGCTATTACGGGACAGCCTATCCCCGGAGAGCCGTCGATCATAATCAAATCCGATTTCTTTTTTTCCGCAAGTTCCCTGGCTTTATTTCTTACCAGGGTAACCAGCTTACCCGAATTTTCCTCGGCTATGCCCAGTTTGGCGTGTACCATAGATGCGAACCTGGTATCGGATACAAACCATTCTCCGGATAAATTTTCCTCCATCTTTATGGCGTCGGCGGGACAGACATGATAACAGAAAGCGCATCCCTCACAGGAAACCGGATCAACCTTAAAATCCATGTCAATAGCGTCAAACCTGCAGGCGGACATACACTTGCCACATTCCCGGCAAAGTTTCCTGTTTATAACGGCTGTTTTCCCGCTTCTGAATTCATGTCTTTCTTTTATATCGGGTTTCAGCAAAAGATGTAGGTCGGCGGCATCCACGTCGCAGTCAGCCATTACATGATTTTTAGCGAGAGCCGCAAAAGCCCCCGTGATAACGGTCTTACCCGTACCGCCTTTTCCGCTTATAATAACTATCTGTTTCATTTGTTGTCCTTCAGGGAGATGATTTTTTCAAACATTGATTTAAAGCGTTCCTTATGTTCCGGTAATTCTTCTATGAAAGGAACTCCTTTGGAATAGGCCTTCGCTATTTCTTTTTTAAAGGGTATCTCCATAAGCACCGGTATTTTTTCTTTTTCGCAATATTCATGGGTTTTATTGTCGCCTAAGTCAGACCTGTTTATAACCACACCGAAAGGAATTTTAAGTTTCCTGAGGACTTCTACCGCCAATACCAAATCGTTAAGCCCGAAAGGAGTGGGTTCGGTCACGAGAACAGAGTAATCGCTACCCTTCAAAGAAGCTATAACGGGACACGACGTCCCGGGAGGGGCATCGACAATAACCGTCCTTGACGAGTCCGCATGCTCTTTTAAAGGTTTTATAAGGGGCGGTGCCATAGCTTCCCCTATGTTAAGCCTGCCGTGCGCGAACTGAAGGTTTCCTTTTTTCCCGATTTCTATGAACCCTATATTCCTGTCTGTTTCTTTTATCGCGCCTTTCGGGCAAAGATATGAACATGCCCCACAACCGTGGCACAATTCAGGAAAAAGCAAAATTTTATCTTTCACGACACCTATAGCGTTATACTCACACACCTCGGCGCATTTTCCGCAGTAATCGCAAATACCCTCGTCTATTTCAGGGACCGGTATAGCTATGGGAATCTTTCCCTTTATATCCGGTTTCACAAAAATATGGGAATTCGGTTCTTCCACGTCACAATCGATAAGCTGCGCGTCAGCTATCGATAGCGCCAGATTTACCGCTACGGTCGTCTTGCCTGTCCCGCCTTTTCCACTCGCTACAGATATAATCATATTCCGACTTCCCCGTAGACGATCCTGCCAGGCAGAATCGTCTACTTTATTGGCTGTTTATGTAATCATACGCCAAATTTTTTATCTACACTCGGGCCATCCACAGGAGCGGTCAATTCACCCTTTTTGTATTTTTCCACCGCTTCTTTTACCGTCCCCGAGATACCGGTTATTACCTTAATACCCGCGGCCTGTAGGGTCTGAAAAGCGTTAGGCCCCACGTTCCCGGTAAGAACGGTCTCTACGCCTTTACCGGAAATGAATTGCCCGGAAACTATCCCGGCGCCTCCCGCGCTGGCGGCACTGGCGTTTTCTGCCACCTCGAATTCCATAGATTCGGTATTTATTATTATAAAAAAGGCACACCTTCCGAACCTGGGATCCACCGCGGCGTCTAAATTATTTCCCTGAGAAGTAACGCATATCTTTTTATCAGGCATATCAACACTCCTTTTCGTTTGGATGATCGCAAACAGTTTTATCTAAACCATAACCTTTGCCCGACCCCGGACTACAAAGACTTTCACCGCCCTTAAGCGTGTCTTTTTTCAACTCCTCGATTACCTCGTCTATCGTACCGGTTACTCCTACTATGGTTTTTATTCCGAGCTCATTAAAAAATCCCGTAGCGCGCATACCCATACCGCCTGCGATTATGCATTCAGCGCCTTTCTGGTGCAGAAACTGAGGTATAGCTCCGGGCTGATGGCCCGGATTAGGCACTACCTCTCTGTTCTTAATCTCCCCGCTCTCTATCTCAATAAGAGTAAAATGTGGACACCTCCCAAAATGAGCCGATACAAAATCTCCATCCGTAGATATAGCTATCTTCAAACCAACCTCCTTAATTTTGGTAAACATAAAAATTTGTACCATGTCCCACACCCGGTGTGGGACATGGTTGTTTTTATGTGTTTATTGCTTTTTTTGGTTTTCTTCCGCTTCGAAAGAATCTAGTCTTGATTGTATGTCGTCCAACTGTTGTTTTAACGCATCAGACTGCTCTTTAAGCATGGCTCTTTCCTCTTCCGCGGTTATTTCAGACGCGTAAGGATAGCCACCGTACGCCGGAGCATTGTAGGCATAGGAAGCTCCCCACCCTCGGCCCCATCCACGGCCACGGCCCCAGCCGCCGCCTCTTCCGAAACCGCGTCCGAACCCGAATCCTCTTCTTCCCCCGACCGGGTTCATGTAACCGGGGACATTATACCCCGCGCAATAACCCGCGGTTCTTCCTGTCATAGGTCCCATACCCATCGGTCCTCTTCCGTCTCCTCCTGGCATATTACACCTCCTTGTTTAGCCCACTCTATGCGGACATGCTTATACAATTAGACTCTTACCATGTCCTACCAACCATATCCCCCGCCGGGGGTGGGACATAGTAAGAGTAGTGTTTTAAATGGAATTGATTTTCATTAGTGGCTAAAAAATTATTCCTTTCCGCATTTTTCGCATAAACCGTAAAACTGTATTACATGGTTAGTGATATCGAAATTGTATTTTTTTGACAGACCTTTTTCCGTCTTTCTGAGAAGCTCTATCTCTTCATCTATAAAATCCGTATAATCTATGACCCGTCTACACCTCGTGCAGACAAGATGATGATGGTGGTGGCTCTTTTTAGACCCTTCGGCCAGCTCGTATCTGGCCCTTCCGTCCCCGAAATCGAACTTAAAAACCAATCCCATATTTACAAGTATCTCGAGTGTCCTGTAAATGGTTGTCAGGCCTATGGCCGGATAAGTTTTATGGATCTCATTATATATATCTTCCGCGCTCAGATGCTTGTCGGCTTTTATAAGGCAGTTCAATATGGCTTCCCTGCCTAATGTTACGCGGTACCCGCATCCCCTGAACCTGCCGTGCCACCATCGCGGACCATGCATATCGCCTCTTGTCATATCTATAACTCCTTAATGAAAATGGTTTCCATTATTAATTATACCTTACTCCCGTTCGCGTGTCAAATATTTTTTCGTTAATTTAGAATAAAATATAGGGTCTTAAAATAACTCTTCGCCCCTGTCTTTAAGGACAAGACGGTCGGTAAGCCTTAGCCAATCAAGGATAAGTTTTCTCAGTTCTATAGTATGATAAATCTTGTTGAATTTATTGTCTTCCAGTTTGTTCACCTCGTCTATAAGGTCGTTAAGCGTTGTTCTTCCGTAGGAATAATTTTCCGTTTCGTCTTTCACTATTTCTTCAGCGAGCGCTATTTTCTTATTCGATATTTCAATTAACTCTCTTTCTTTCTCTATAGACTCGTTTAAATTCCTTAATCTGGTAAAAATGTCAAAATGAGTATTTTTCTCCGAAAGCGCGGCTTTTTTTAGCTCTATTCTGGACGTCTCATATTCCGCCTTCTCCGCCTGTCCGGGCAAAGGCCACTCGAACGAAAAACCCGCATATGCGGTTTCATCTTCTTCCCTGAGAGTCTGACCTGTGCCGTCGGTCGCAAACCCGGCGAAAATATCTATAGACGGCAAAAGCTTATCGGCATCCCTGTCGACTTCCAAAGCGCTCCTTTCCGTCAGAAGAGCCAGTATTTCGCAAGTCCTACTTTCATGTTCAAATTCGCTATAATCTCTCTCGAACTCCACCTCCACATTATCATAAAAATCGGGCTCTTCCGGAAGAAGTATCCGGTCATCTTTGTATCTGAGAGCCTGTTTGACAAGATTCAGATATTTAACGTAATTGTCCTCAAGTGATACAAGGTTCTCTTTTTTCGCCAGGACCTGCAGATCCACTTTATTTACGTCTATGGGTAAAGCTATGTTATTTCGCGCGCGATCCTTTACGTTCTCGAGAAGCTTAAGGTTTTCCTTATACGCGTGCTGTCCCGTCTCCATGTTCCTGTAGGCGAAATACCAGTTGTAATAAGTGTTTATCAAGGACGCCAGGTAATCCTCGTACGCCTCCGCTATCTGGTAATCCGCCACTTCGATTTCCAGGCCCACTATTTTATCCAATAGTTTTGTGGAGCGTCCGAAAGCATTTTCGGCTATGGGCTGTGATATTTTAAGTTCGAAATCGGAACTCACGGCCCTCGAACTCAAACTCACGGAAGAACTGTAATCCAAAGTAACATCGGTACCCACATAAGGAAATAGTTTGGATAAAGATACAGTGTTTTCCGGATCCCCCTCGTTATCGTCCAGAAAAACCTCATACTGACTTTTAAGGGAAACCACCAGATCACCGGCCGGCAGTCTGAGAGCTTTTTTGTATTTAAGAATCAGCTGGTCCGCCAATATTTCCTGAAAAACCGTATCTTTTTCGCACACCGTTTTTATGAATTCTTCCAGGGTCACTGTCTTATGATCGGTCTCTTCCGCACGGGAATAACAAATACCGGTAAGGACAAATATGACGGAAAGCGTAATTACTTTAACCTGTTTCAAACCAAGTTTTGCTTTTATCTTTTTATTGAAACTAAAAATACAAGGTATAAGCAAAAGTGTTATCATGGTACCGAATAAAAGTCCCCACGCCAGGGCCAGCATCATCTGCGCCAGCATGGAATCATACCCCGCCCATCCGTAAGCCGTGGGGACTATTCCTATAACCGTGGTCAATGTTGTGAGTATAACGGCACGTAAACGCGTCTTGGCGATAGAAGCTATTTTTTTATAATGTTCCGTTCCCGACAATATCTTATCCGGATATTCGTCGTATAACTTTACCAGCATTATAATGGCATCGTTCACCACTACTCCGGCAAGCCCAAGCGCGCCTATAACTGCGAAAAATCCGTACATCGATATTCCGTGAAACCAGAACGCGAGCACTATACCTACTACGCTAAAGGGTATGGTAAGCATTATTATGAAGGGTCTCGCGAGCGATTCGAATAAAAGCGCCAATATTATGTATATCAATACTATAGCCATTACAATACCGAACATAAAATCTCTTTGTGATTCACGCGTATCTTTTATCTCTCCTGCAAACTCCACCACAGTGGAAGGATAAGCGGAGTTAAAATCAGGCAACACGTTATTTTCTAAATAGTCGGCTATTTCCAAAGGTGTCTTACCGCTTTCCTCCTTAAGCCCGGCATACACTACCGTAGTGCGCTTTTCGTCTTCGCGCGAAATGGAGTCCGGGGTTGTAACTTCTTCTATATTTACAATTTCTTTCAGGGGCACAAGATATTTGCCCTGGTTCTCAACGGGTATATTAAGGACTTTTTCTATGTCGTCTTTCGCGCTCTCTACCGTAGTAAGCCTTACGTAAATCTTCTCGTCGTCCCCCATGAGTTCGTAAAGTATTTTACCCTCGAGCGCGGCCCTTAGGGTTCTGGCTATATCTGACGGGCTTATAGCCAAACGCCTCAGCTTATCCCTGTTCAGTCTTATCCTGTACTCAGGATTCATGATAGGTCTTTCTATTTCTATATTATAAAGAGCGGGGTGCTTCTCCAGCGAAGCCGCAAGTTCATCCGCCACTTTTCTGCGTAACGCATCGTTGTTTTCCTTTACCATTATTTCAACGGCACTTTCCTGCGCATGTCTGGTCTTGGAAAGCCTTACTTTATTAAGCCCTTCGATATGGGAAAATTTCTCTTCCCATTCTTTTATTATTTGATCGGCTGACTTTACTCTTTTTTCCCTGGGCAATATTTCTATCCGCATAGTCAGTTTGTTTTCCTGGGCAGCTGAACCCCATCTCGACCTGGATATATAATTACGGAAACCTATCACTTCCTTCCCTATGTAATCCGATATAACGTCCTCATAAGATTGAGCCAATCTCGCGGTTTGATATCTCTTGGAACCTGCCGGTGCCTCCGCGGAAAGCCTTATCTGCCGTGTTTCTTCGTCCGGGAACATCACAAATTTCATCTTGGATTCGACTATGTGCCAGGAAAGTGCCAGGAGAAAAATAAAAAATAAAAATACCAGCCACTTAATCGGCAACACCTTCTCTGTAAAAGCACCGTATACATCCTCCCATTTGTCGAACCAATGTTTATTAATGTCTTTTAGTTTAAAGAAGCGCTTCTTAAGAAAATTATCCACGCGGGTGCCTATAGGCAAAAGCATATGACCGGGAAGCACTATGATGGATTCCAGAAAGCTCCCTCCCAGCATACAGAATATTATAGGCGGGATAAACCTGACCATGACACCAAACCTGCCGCCGAAGAAAAAGAGCGGCACAAAAGCCACGCACGTGGTAAATATACTGGCTATTATCGGAAAAACCACGTATTCGGTGCCTTTAGCGCTGGCCTCCACGGGATTCATACCGCTTGAACGATAACGCGTAATGTTCTCGGAGACCACTATGGCGTCGTCCACCACCATACCCATCACTATGATTACGGCCGCGAGAGTTATGTTATTTATCGAATAACCCATCATGAGAGTAACGATAATCGTAAAACAAAAAGTAAACGGTATACCCATGGCTACCCATAAACCCGAACGAAAATCGAGGAAAATAAACAAACATATAAGAATAAGCAAGAACCCTATAATGCCGTTCATGCTTATAAGGAAAAGGCGGTTCCTGACGTCCACCGATTCGTCATCCAACAGTACCAATTCTATGCCGGTGCCCCCGAGACTGTTCCTTGAGAAAGATTCCGCGGTCTTTTTCAGGCTTTCTATCGCCTCTACTATACCCACTCTGGAAGTCTTAACGGCATTTAGGAAAATCCCTTCGTGTCCGTTTATTTTTATTACCGCTTTTGTCTTTTCATAGCCTTTTTCTATGTCGGCAATGTCGCCGAGCCTGACCACCTGGCCTTCGAAACCTCCCTGCACAGCCAGATTTTTTAATGACTCTATGTCGCCAAGCTCTCCAAAAAGAGTAACCTTGGGCTCGTTCTTGTTCTCAATGTTACCGGCCGGCTGCCTGACGTTATTATTTTGTATCTCGTTGATAACGGTGTTAAACGGTATTTGATAATCTATGAGCTTGTCGGGATAAATTTTTATGTGTATCTCGTCCTTCAGGTACCCGGACATGTTTACCTCGCTTATTTCGTCCAGACTAAGGAGTTGGTTCTCGAGAGCAAGCGCGTAGGATTGAAGCTTCTTGCGCGATTTAACATCCAGTATGTTTTTGCCTTTATAATACAATCCTATATCTATAATGGCTTTTCGTGATGTCTTGAACACTCTTATATTGGGATCATCTATTATGTCATCCGGCAGGTCAACATCTAAGACAGTATTACGTATATCGGTAATCACCGCGTCCTTGTCTGCATGGTACTGCTCTATTTCGGCCGTAACGTTACAATTGGCCTCGCCGGTTGAGCTCGTAACGCTATACACACCGTCTATACTACGCACCGCCTCCTCAATGTGTCTAGTAACGTAATATTCTACCTCCTCGGCCGAGGCTCCGGGATATTGAACACTTATCCGGACACGGTCAAAAGTGATATCGGGCAGTTCTTCCTTCCGCATCTGTTGCCAGGAAAGAATACCGCCTATAAATATGGTGATAAAAAAAAGATTGGTGAGAAGATGTTTCTTGAGGAAAAAACGTATTATTCTTTCACGCATAAAATTTCTATAACATACCGCCTTTTATAAACAATTATATTTAACCATAAAAAAAGGCTTAATACAACGTCATATTTCCCGCTGTTTCCTGGAGGTTTTTACTGTTTCAGCTTAAGCTCTGTGCCATCATGCGGACAATACCGGAGATCCGATCCGTACTGCCTACCGCACTCCGGACAAAACTTCGTCTGTGAAGCGTCCCCTACAAGGGCTCCGCCTGCCGCGCCTACGGCCGCGCCAGCCAAAACCCCCTCAGTTGCGTGGCCCGACTGATGACCTATTATGGCGCCGGCTCCCGCCCCTATAAGGCTGCCCACTCCGGCGCCTCTCTGGGTAGCCGTGCACCCGGCCATTAAAACTAGCATACAACACAAAAACAGTATACCCTTTCTCATTTTTTTCTCTCCCTATAGCAGCGGCACACTCCGACCAGGTCGAATTGTGCCACCGGTTTTTTTCTCCAAAGGCGGAGGCGTGTCTCCTTCCGGACTGCAATCCGTACCTTCGCCATGAAAATGCATACCGTATCTGCCTCAGAACTTTTTATGCCTCTTTTTCTTTGATTTATTTTTCTCTAATTCTTTTACCTTGTTTATAAACTTCTCATGCTGTTCATCTGTCAGGACTTCTCTCATAAAAAGGATTCTTTTTATTCTTTGTTCTATTTTTTTGCCTTCCAGATCTTTAAGCTCCGACAGTATCTTATCTATAGCTTTTTTATCTAACTCTTTCTTCTCGAGTTCTTTCTTCAGCTCCTCTCTTTTGGCGTGATTTTTCTCTCTTAATTCTTTCATAGCCTCCCGGCTTTTCTCTCCGTGTACTTTTATTTTTTCTTTCTGCTCTTCGGTAAGGCCGAGCTCCTCCTCCATCCTCTGCCTGCGCCTCTCCCAGTGTTTCTTCTTTTCTCCTTTTTCATACCCATACCATTTTCCGTGGCCTTCGGCATAAACGGAACACGCAAGCGACAAACCTACCAGAGCCGTTATTAAAACTTTAAGGCTATTCTTCATGATATCGTCTCCTTTCTATTGTATTAGACAAAGCAAACGCATCAAAGGTTCCTTTTAAAGAAAATATTTTTCTATTTCCGTGCCAAAATCCACGCTCTCGGATTCACCGATATCGAAAAACGCCAGGTATTCAGCCTGTTCCTTTATATAATTAGACATTGTCTCGTTCGCCGGGGCGTTCAGCCTTAACAATAAAGGTCCTACGATTAAAAATAACATTGCTATAGCCAGAGAATAGGTGTACCTTTTTACCAAAACTACATAAACGAATTTTCCGATAAGGTTTTTAAAAAGACCTTCCCCGGAGGATTTTTCTCTTATAAGCCTTTCTCTTATACTATTCCATAGATAATCCGGTACTTCAAGATCTTCGATTTTCCTTAAAGGGTCTATCGCTTTTTCTCTTAGTTCTTTCTCGAATTTCGCGCAACCGGAGCAGGATTCAAGATGGTTTCTTACAAGTTCTTCAAGATCGCCTTTGGCTTCATTGTCTGCGTAATCCGTTTTTATAAACTCTCTTATTTTTCCGCAATCCATACTACACCATCTCTTTCCGGGCTTGAGCCATCAACACCTCCCGCGCCCTTTTTAACCTTGAACGTACGGTATTTATATTTATCTCTAGTGTTTTAGCTATTTCCTCATAGCTTAATCCCTGTATTTCTCTTAATATTATACAGGCTCTGTGTTCCGGGCTGAGTTTATCCAGCAAAAACTTTATAAGATTCTCATTAACATTGCCCGTATCCTCGTTATGGGCGATATTATTTATCCCGCGCTCGTAATCGCCTCTATCACCGCGTTCTCTCGAAATCCGTTTATTAAAATTCAAAGACGCATTGACAGTAATCCTGTAAACCCATGTTTTAAAAGACGAACGGAATCCGAAACTTTTAATCTTTTTATATATTTTTATATAAACTTCCTGGGTTATTTCTTCAGCATCTGAAGTATTACCGCTGAACCTGAATGCCACGTTATAAACAAAAGACGACGTCATCCCGTATATCTCCTCAAAGGCAGACATATCTCCCCTAGACGCTTTATCTATTAAATCTCCCGGCACTTTTCTCATGATCTGCCTCTGTAATATTAGACAAACGGAAAGCCTTAAAAGTTCCCTGTGTTTTTATTTTACGGATAAATCAGACGTACACCTGGGGCATCGTGTCGCTTTTATCGAGATACTCGTGAAACAGTATGGGCAGGATTTTTGCGTAGGCGCGACCGATTCGCTGTCTTCTTTCCTTCTGAGATTATTTATCTGTTTAACCATGAAAAATACTACGATAGACACTATCAGGAAAGAGATTACGTTACTTACGAATATACCGTAATTAATGGTGACCGCACCCGCGGCTTTAGCCTCACCGAGAGAATTATAGTGACCCCCGGAAAGGTTTAAATAAAGACTGGAGAAATCTATTCTTTTGGTTACGAGGGCTATCGGAGGCATGATAACGTCTTCCACCAGGGAGCTTACTATTTTCCCAAAAGCGGCGCCTACCAGTATACCTACCGCCATGTCTACCACGTTCCCTCTTACGGCAAATTCTTTGAATTCCTGAAAAATTTTCATATGGAACTCTTTTTTATAATAATCTCCTTATTTCACGCGCACTCATATCATATATTCTATATAAAAAAAGGTATCCTGGCAATTTATTATTTTATCCGTGTATTTATATTAGACGGGCAAAAAAGGGTAAATCCCGGTTGAGATTTACCCTTTCGACAGGAAGGTTTTACGTAATTCTATTCCACCGATATTATTTTAACGCTGAAGTTTAGTGTCTTGTCCGTGAGCGGGTGATTAAGATCGACTACGACACTGTCGTCTTTTATTTCCTTTATCCTCGCCACAAAAACCCTTTCGCCGCTTTTCATCTGTAGGGGCATGCCCACCCTGGGCTCGAGTTCTTCAGGCAGGGAAGATTTAGGAAGCTCTTGGACCAGCTCGGGATTATACGCGCCGTAAGCCTCGGCCGGAGGTATAGTTACGGATTTCTCCTCGCCGGGCTGTAAACCCATAAGTTCTTTCTCGAGTCCCGGTATTATATTCCCCTGGCCGTGTACGTACTGCAGGGGTTCTTTATCTTTCGATGTATCTACTACCTGACCGTCCACGGTCAGGACGTAATCAAAACTCACTTTTCTACCTTCCTGAATAGCCATATCTTTTCCTTTCGCTCTCCCGAAACAAACCGCCGGGCTTAAAATGAACAATGCCGTCAAAATCCACGCAATGCGCTTCATCCCAATCTCCTTTCCTCTTTTACCGCAAAATAAAAAAGCGGAAGTGTAAAAAAATCTCAAATATCCTTAAACTCCCGCCGTAAGATATTCAAATCTCGTTGTTTATACTTTTATTTTAACGGTTTAAATCCTTTCTGTCAAAAATAAAACCGCAAACATCCCTAATTACTTTTTCCATGAGACAAGCCTGCCTTTCGTACCGAAATACAACCGCACGCTATTATCCGAAAAATATTCCGCGGGGTGTCTGTAAGTATACTCTTCTCCGCCTTCTTCGGTTTTTTGTATAAACGTAGGTTCTCCGTATTTTTTAATGACAAGTTCTCTGGAAAGACCTTTATCTATTCTCTCGTTTACTATGTCTTTTTTCAGGGCCGTGTATTTTCTGGTCTTTTCCCTTACGTAGACATCGATTTCCTTCTGACTCCTGCCGAGATCTTGGAGAGTCTGAATCTGATCCGCATGACGGGCCACCGAACATCCGGAAAAAAACAGGAAAATACAAAAAGATAAGATACGGAGGATTCCGCCTTTTATCATATCTCTATTATATCTTTCTAAGAGCTTTCATTACAGACTTTTTTGCCTCGCTTTTTTTTACCTGCTTAACGTAGGAAATCTCCTCCAGGAGAATGTTATTCGCGGATTCCAGAAGATTTTTCCTTTTTGACGAAAAGAGCCCGTCATCCTGCCACTCAAGGTCCCTGATCACTTCCCCTACGCTGAAAAAATCCCCGGATTTCAGTTTCTCCTCCGTCCCCGGATAACCGTGCCTGGAATCCTCGGAAAGATCATCGGGTCTCTTTGACAGGACTTTATATATATCGTCTATTTTTTCTTCGCTGACGGGTGTCCTCGCTCCGGATTCCACTATCTTATCCTCGTCCACGTATATCTTAAAATCTCCCGGTATGTTTTTATTGGGTCTCAGGACATACGATATTGTTTTGTTTTCAGACTTCGGGTCTCTGTTTATAATACCCGCTATTTTACATATCCCGTAAGAGGGATGTATTATCACTGTTCCTATCTTAAGCATATTACTCTCCTTTGCGGTCTTGGTGTCTGTTTTGACTCTCTATAACAATTCACTCAATAATGACACGGAAAAACGATTTCTTCTGCAATCTTTTATGATTTCCGGCAGCATTCTGACGGTGGCGGAGCGTCTTTTTATAAACGTATTCTCAGCCCCGTCATGCAATAAAACTATATCCCCGCTTTTCTTCCTGCGGTTAATGAACTTATTTCTTATAAGCGAGGTGCTGCCCATCCAGTCGACGGTCGAGAAAGTCCAACCCACATAATGATGACCGTTACGCCTGGCGTGATCCATAAGTATGGATGAAGATAAGTCCCAGAAAGCCAGCGACGGTCTCAACAGTACCGGACGCCGTCCGATTATATCCTTGATAATCCCGTCGGTCATCTCTATCTCTCTTTTTATAAAACTTACTCCTCGCCTCTTTATCAAAGGGCTTATGGGATGGCTGTAACTATGGTTTCCTATGTCATGGCCTTCTTTATACATACGCCTGACTAAAGAAGGATGTTTTTCGGCGTTTTTCCCCACGATAAAAAAAGTTGCCTTGGCGTTGTAATCATCCAGTATATCCAGTATCTTAGGCGTGTACTCCCTGTCAGGACCGTCGTCGAATGTCAGACATATATGTCTCAGGCTTTTATTCTTTGTTTTTCCGGTTTCTATCCTGTTTATCATCATGGCTATTCGGGCTCCCTCGTATATTCCATATAGTATAACGGGCTTTTGCCCAGCCACTTTTCCCAGGTAGGTACGCGCCTGCGGTCGATCAGTTTAAATCCGTACTTCTCGAAGAAACAGAACCTGTCTTCCTGCCTCAAGGCTCGAAATTTCACTCCTATGTTCTTCCCTTTGATGTATCTTAAAAATTCTTCCACCAGTCTGGAGCCAATTTTCCTGCCTCTGAATCCGGTCTTTATGTTTTGGTGTATATGAGCTGTATATTTTCCTTTGATTTTCTTAAGGCTTGTCTCTCTTCTTAAGAAACTGAGTAAATTATACTTTATAAGTCTTAAAGATTTTTTGCTCCATATTTTGCCTCTAATAAGCGCTTTTATAACAGACACGGGAAGGACCTTTGTGATCATGTATAACCCGTATTTTGTCTCGTCCAGACCCGCGGACAGATAACCAACTACTTCCCCCTTATGCTCAGCCACCCAGGTATGACATGGCTCGTAAATCATGTAATAATTCATTATAAGATCGGCCAAGAGCTCTCTATCCGGAAAAAAATTCTCGCACTCTTCTCCGAAATACGCGGTATCGGCCGTAAGCTTTCGCAAAGCGGAAAAATCTTTCCTATTGACTTTTCTGATTAATAATCCTCTGTCCATAAAATTCCCGATGCAATAAATAATGTTTTTAAGATAAGCTTTTTTTGGGAGAAAGTTAAGGCTTACCCAAGAAAACCCCGTGACGATTTTATTTTAACATACACAGCTTAGATGTCAAATGAACCTTCCGTCGTCCCAACCCTGTCCCACACCGGGTGTGGACCGCGGTCCACACCCGGTGTGGGACAGGGTTGGGACAAGGTTGAGGCGTGAACAACGAATAATCGTGAAACCTACAGCTTTATATCTTTCAATATTGCTTTCATGGCCCCGGCTGATTGCTTGAATTTTTTCTGTTCGTCCGGGGAGAGGGGGATTTTAAGGAATCTTTCAATGCCTTTTTTATTTATCATTGAGGGTATTCCCAGGCATACGTCTTCCACGCCGTAGTAATCGTTTATCATCGTCGAAACCGGAAGCACTGAACTTTCGTCTCTTATTATAGCTTCCGTAATCCTGACCAGGGCCAAAGCTATGGCATAATAGGTAGCGCCCTTAGTTTCTATTATCCGATAAGCGGCGTTTTTTACCTCATCGAATATTTTGCTTAATTCTTTTTCTCTTTCGCAACTTGAGAATTTAGCACATGCAGGACAGTATTCATTTATACGCATACCCCCTATAGTAGCTCCGCTCCACACGGGAACTTCGGTATCCCCATGCTCACCTATGATATAAGCGTGTACGTTTCTCGGGTCGATCCCGCAATGGTCACTTATGAGATAGCGGAATCTTGAAGTATCAAGCACCGTCCCCGAGCCTATAACTCGGTTTTCGGGCAGGCCGGAAATTTTTAGACTTACGTAAGTAAGTATATCGACCGGGTTTGTAACTACCACTATTACAACGTCTTTCGCATATTTCATAATACTTGGAATTATTTTTTTAAATATATTCGCGTTAGTCTTTACCAGATCTATCCTGCTCTCACCTTCCTTTTGCTTGGCCCCGGCGGTTATTACAACTATATCCGATTCGGCACATCCGTCATAATCCGTTGACAATATACGGGCAGGCCTCGCAAAACTCAAGCCGTGATTTAAATCCATACATTCCCCGTCGGCTTTTTTCCTGTTTAAATCCACTATTACGATTTCGCGGGCTATCCCTTTCATCATCAGCGCGAACGCGTAAGAAGCTCCCACGTTTCCCGCACCTATAATGGATATCTTCGGTTTAAGGCTTTTCATCGGTTCCTCCTCTTTTCGATTCCGCGGCTTTCCTCGCGGATATAGCTATGTTCGAGGCTATGCGCCATTCGGCTTTTAGGGCCCGCATTGCACCCTGCCAGAGGTCTTTGTCGGTTTCGCGCCGTGAATAACCTTTTTCAATGACTTTTTTGTAAACGGCTAAAGCTCTCTCGATGCTTTTTCCCACGGAAAACCTTCCGGCTGTTCTTAAGGCATTATCTTCGATCTTTTTTCTCTCCTCTTTATTAAGTCCTTTTGCCCATCCAAATCCTTTTATAAATTCTTCCCTGTTTTCCTCGCGGATCAACCGTCCGTTTTGCCCGTCTTCGACCACGTCGCGAACTCCGGGCGCGTCGATGGCCAATACGGGCGTTCCCGAAGCCATAGCCTCCGCTATCACAAGTCCCTGTGTCTCACTCTTTGAAGCGAAAGCGAAAAGATCCATGGAAGCGTAACCGTCATAAAGCTCTCTGCCTCTGACAACTCCGGGGAAACAAGTCCTATCTTTCAGGCCTTTTTCGTAAAAGACGCTCTTGACTTTTTCCAGGGAAGGGCCGTCGCCCAGACACAAAAAATACGCCTCCTCGCGAGTTTTCATAAAATCCGATACGACATTTGATAGAAATACCATGTTTTTTTCCGGAGCCACTCTTCCGGTATATCCTATGACAAAAACGTCACTCGGAATTCCTTCTTTTTCCCTGAAATTTTTCCCGTCGCCCGAGGCAAACTCTTTTTCATATATGCCCGTGGGGTTGATTTCTATCGGGGATTTAACCCCTCTCTTTCTCAATATAACATCCAGACTCTTGCTTGGGGCAAATACGTAATCGCATAAATTGGCATAGCCTTTTGATAGCTCGATAACGAATTTTTTCATGGCCTCGGAATCCGCAGGCACGTAATGCGTATATTTCTCGTAGAGAGTGTGATAAGTGAAGACCAGCGGTACCCTGAAATAGGCGGAGACACGAAGAGCTGTATCGCCTATAAGGAACGGATGATGAGCGTGTACTATATCAGGATTAAATTTTTTCAGGGTGTTGGACAGAATAAGAGGTATAGGCAATTGTACCGAAAAATCCGTACCGTTAAAATGCTGTATAGCCGGGACACGAACCACTCCTTCCTCTTTTTCCTCGGCGCCTTCATGCTCGGGTGCCACTATAAGGACATTATGCTCCCGCGCTCTCATCTCTCGCGAGAAAACCTCTACGGATCTCTCAAGGCCGCCGGTTATAGGCTTGTAAGTATTGGTCATCATTATAATATTCATTTATTCTTCCTTACTGTCACACGGTCCGAACCCGGTTCCGGCGGCTTTTCCCGGTAACCGGGTAAACTAACCTTTATGACGGGTGCCTTGTTGTGCCACCGGCCTTTGCACTCGACTTCCGCACTATCGGATTTTTTCTTTATCGATACGTCCACAGTCCCAAAAGAAGTGGGGAGATCGCGAAAACAAACCACGTTTTCGCCGTTAAACAGCTCTTCTGTCACTCCCGACCCTACAACCAGATATTCGCCTTCTTCCCTCACAAAACGGTTCCTGGTCATGAGAAGCCACTCCGAAGCTGCCCAGACATGTTGTCCGTCCCCCATACAACCTCCTTTAGTACGGGGATGTATGGCCTCGGGCCATTGCCCGGTAGAAGTCGCAAGATCTCTTATAGTTTTCACGAGCGGATAAAATCTCATGTCGTTTTTTCTCAGCAATACCTGAGCTATATGAAGGGTCAGATAAGGATTTATCCCTGAATGGCTCATGTCGTGAAAAAATCCGTTATCAACCATACAGTTATCCAACAAGTATTCTATGGTATCAGCCAGCCTTTTGTCCCATGACGGCCAGAGCTGCAAAGGATAACCCACGGCCAGCGAACCTATGCTGCCGGAATCAAGCCTTCTGTAGGGAGAAGCCGGCATTGCCGGACGGCCTGACCTTTCGTTTATTTTTACCAGGCTCTTTTCTATCGCCCTCATCAAAGAGGAAGCCTCGACGTTAAAAAACACCGCGCTTTTATGCTCACCGGACATGTCCAGTAAACGCGCCGCTCCTTTCAGCCCGGCTATTGCCCAAAAATTGTCCCAATAGTAGTAATCATTTGGTCCGAGATGCTCGGCGCTGAACCCGGCGGGCAGTAAATCTGCGTGGGGTGCTTCCTTGTCATTTTTATTTATTTTTCTGCTCAGCCAAACAGCCCCTTTTTTCATGGCTTTCATCCATTTATCTTTCGGCTTCTCTCCCGCGATCTCGGAAAACCTGTTAATAAGCCACAGTACCTGCCCGTTCGAATCCCATTCTCCGTTCTGAGAACAAAAATATCCGTTGGCCTTCTGTTTGGGCATAAAAGAATCTATTATCTCCTCGGATTTTTTTATCAGTCCGCAGCAGAGCATAGCATGCACTATAAATACCGCGTCTCTGAACCAGAACCTCTTGTATGTATAAGGACCGGCGTAAAGCTCTCTCTGCGAATGAAGAAGTAGTGTTTTAAGGGCATTTTTGTATAAAAAACCGGTCTTTTTATCCTTAACGTCCAATTCGGATGCCAGGGTTAAATCCTCACTCCACGGTCTCGTTGATTTCGTTTGTTTTTTTTCGGCTGAGACTTTTTTATTCCTCCTCAACGGAACCAATACTGACAGCTTTGTTGAATTTTGGGGAATTATTTTATACAGCGCGCTTCCCGTACACATACCTACATCGCAGGTTATTTTATCCGACTCTTCCTCCGAAAGGATGTCACCGTACACGTCGCCTTTTTTATAATTGGAGAATTTATAACTATCGGGCATTCTTTCCAGAATAACTTCATGCCTGTTGTTGATTTTCCATCCTTTTTTGCCGTCATGCAATCTTAATTTCTTGATAAAACTCACCCCTTCCGGATTATAGGGCCTCACGCCTATAGCCAGATATGATTCGTCCTTCGAGTTTGCCTCTATATCCAGCACGCACACCGGGACGCCTTCCCTTTCGATTACCCGGGCTTCTGTTTTTATTTTTCCTCGATCGTTCCGGACGCCGGTGGTGATTTTTAAATCCTTATCTGTATCCGCATACTGCTCGCAAGAAGAAGCCCGCGAAGGCACCAGGTCCTCTTTTCCGCCTACCAGCCACGCATCGATCGACCAACCGTCGTAAAAAGGCGTCACAAGGCCTCTGGGATCTACTACGGGCATGGTGTCACATCCGGGCACGCCTATAGCCGTCCAGTTGCGCTGCGTAAGATTTATATGCGTAAGCGAAAAAGCCCTCGGCACAAAAGACTCATCCCTGGGATTAAACTGTCTTACCACCCAGTAAGGCCATACCCAGTCAAGATTGTGTTGTATGGCCTGACTATTTACAAGCCCGCGAGCATGGAGCATAAAAGCTGATCTGAGAAGCTCGACAGGCACGAAAACTTCCGCCGGTTTGCCAAACCGGCCTACGTTAGCCAGGACCGAGAACGGGTCCAGGAACCCCTGTTTTCTGGCTATATGGCTTATAAGGAATTTCCACGGTATCCATTTAAAATACATTTACGCGTTGTCCTTTTCGAGTTCGGCGAGTTTGAATTTTTTCCTGGACGGCAAAAGCACACCTCCCGATACTATAAGTTTTACCGCGTCTTCCACCTGCATGTCCAGTATTTTAATCTTCTTTCTCGGCAGGAACAGGAGGACTCCGGAAAAAGGCGCCGGGGCGAGCGGAACCAGAACGCTTACCAGATTCTCGTTGTTTTTGTCAGCGGCCACAGATATTCCCTCATTGGTTATGAAACCCATGGAATAAGAGTCATGAACTGGGTAAGGCACCAGAACAACTTTCTTGAATTCTTTTTTCCTGTCCATACGGAATAAAAAATCCGAAAGCTGTTTAGCGGACGGATAGAGATTAGCCACAACCGGTATCTTTAAAAGTACGCGTTCCAAAAAAGGCAGGAACTTTTTGCCTATAAAATTACTTGATATGACACCTATTATGAGAAGCAGTAAAATTATTACTATCAGTCCGAGCCCCGGGACAGTGAAAGAATAGTTGCGCATCAGAAACCCGTTTATGTAATTACCGACAAACCTGTCTCCCAGTCTGAACACAAAGACTATAATATATACGGTAATAAAAAGCGGGAATAAAACAGCCAGTCCCGTTAAAATATACTTACGCGCCCTCCGTGCAAGTTTCATACCGGGATTTCGCATATTTTTATAATTCATATAATCTCCTTGGGTATCTTTTCCGGATAACCGCGGTTATTTTTTCAGCCAGTATTTCGGACGGCCGTAATAGTCGTAAAGCCGCTCCTCGTACTTGCGGTTAACGGGTTCATTCGGGTCAAAAGATGGGCTTTCCTTTACCTCTTCCCTGGTCAGGTTTGTCTTTAAATGGGATTCCTCCCAGCTTATGCTGTCTATCCAGGAAAGAGACAGAAGGACTTTTTTACCGGGAAGCCATTTGTTTACGTCTGCGACCGCGTAAAGAATTCTCCAGGTTTCGTCATCTATTATGAAATCCTCCGCCTCTCCCATGTCACCGTCAGCGGCGTGAATGGTGTATCCCATTATTTCCTTTACGCTTCGTATGTGATTTTCATCGGACTCTTTTTCTCTTTTCTCGTCTGTTCTTGTATAAACCGCCGGGGCAACGGGCGTCAGCATCGAACTTTCGGGATATACCTGCCAGTACATTGGCCATTTATAATGGGCCAGTATTTGGGCTTCTTTTTGTCTTGATATCGGTTTATCGAAATCCACATCCGGACAGTCCTTCACCAGATCTCTTGTAAGTATAACCGGAAAAGTTTTTTTCTCCCATGCCGGCTTGTCTACGAAAGCGGCCGGTGATATCAATACTTTTTTGCCGGTAAGCCAGTTTCCTGTCTCGTCGACAAGGTATCTCACTATCCACCTCTCGTCGTCAAAAAAGAAATCCACCACTTTCCCTATCTCACCGTCTTTGGCCTCTACCTTAAAGCCCAGTAATGATTTTAAACTTCTCAGCATAACAAACCTCCTTTTTTATTTAAGCAGACCGTTTATCTCGGCTATTATCATCTCGGGATCAAAAGGTTTTAAAACACATTTATCCACTCCGCAGGTCTTCATCAGAAACTTATGATCTTTCCCCGTATAATGCCCTGTCATGGCTATAATGGGGATACCCGCCGTATCCGGAAAAGTCTTCAGTTCATGAGCGAGCTGAAAACCTGTTTTTCCCGGCATCTTCATATCCAGAAGAAGAAGGTCCGGTTTTTCGCTCACGATCTTACTTTGAGCCTTTATCGCATTGGAGAACGTTATTGTATTATACCCGCTTACGCTCAACGTTTCAGCGATTTCCTCCAATAACTCCTCGTCATCATCAACTATCATTATTTTTTTCTTATCGTCTGTCATCGGTATGTTCCTTAATTGTTATAAATACTCTTCTCGCCTCCCGAACGTATTATATCGATTTCGGTACTCTTACGATAAGCACGCCTTTCTGGTATTCAGCGGACATCTCGTCACTTCTGAGGTTACCCGGCAGGGGAATAGACCTGGAGAAATAACCGTATTGTCTTTCCTGCCTGAAAAACTGGCCTTCTTTTTTTCTTCTTTTTCCTCGCGCTTATCGGATATACGCAGGTAGTTATCCTCTACCTCTACGTCCATCTCCGCTTTCTTCATGCCGGGTAAATCCACTCTTACCACGTATTCATCGCCTTTTACATAGCGATAATCGGATTCCCGGGCAGGACCGACGGCATTGATTATATATACGGTCTCGATCACGAGCCCGGCGGCCAGAAATAATATCACTCCCCATAATACTGCCTGTATACCCCTGGTCATACAACTACCTCCTTTTTATTTCCTAAAAAGGCCAATGACTGAAAGTCTCGTAAAAATATGTCGGGAAAAAATCCGTTCCCTCGTATACGGATATCCGGCTTTCGACTTTTCTGGCTCCGGCTTCGAACGCGTTAGCAATAGCTGCATTTACTTCCTGCCAGCTGTCAGCTTTACCAGTAAGAGTCGCCACTCCTCTATCCACGGTGGCGTCTATTTCGTCCGAATTCACGAAAACACTCCAGAAAAACTCCTCCTCTATCCTATCCTGTATTACGCTGTCGCTCACAAGGAGTCTGTCGTTTACTTTAAGCCGGTTCTGAATGTCTATGATTCCGTAGACTCCGGATACCACATCCCCGGCCCTCCTTTTCTCATAAGCGCTCTCCACCATACCGTTAAGATAAGCCTTACCATTTATAACCGTCACGCTGAAATCATAACGCCCCAAGGTCGTATCTCGCAATATCGCCTGTCTCGCGGCCTCCTCTATCTCGGGATCCGTGGGCATGGCCTTAAGCCGGACTTTTAAATAATTATTTACTTTCCAAACGCCTATGGTATTAAGGGCATCCTGTTCGGCGCTGTTTTTGGCCTTGAGGTTGTCTACCGTACCTCTCAGATTCGCCACACCGTTATTGACCTCGACGTCTATATTAAAGGAAGAAGTTCTCGGATCATAAAGCAGGGTATCTTTTATCGCTTCTTTTATTTCCGTGTCTGATTTCAGGGAAAATTTGTCGGGCTTTTGCATATCGTCCCCGAGGTACCATTTGACCTCTAATTGATTATCGACGTTTTTCACTCCGCCGACCCAGGCCTCAGCGTATACGTTGTTCTTCTCTCTCGCGCTTCCCACTGAACCTGTTAATGTTACGGCTGCTTTATCGACTTTGACCTCCACCAGAGCTTCGTTTATATAAGCGTTCATTTCCAGTTTTCTTTCTATCTCTGACTTTATTTCATAGTCCGTCCTGTCGGATTCAAAGAAAATGCTTATATTGTTTACTACATCTTTTACTCCCTTAACGCTTTTGCTAACGTCGTCCGCCAGGTTTTTCTCGGCCCAGGATTCCACTCTGCCCGACAGAGTAACCATGCCGTTATTCGCTGCGACGTCTATTTCGTACGAATCCGTGGCCGGATCCAGTAAAAGTGCGTTGGTCACGTCGGCTTTAAGCTCGGAGTCGGGCTTTGCAGGCGTCACTACCGTTATCTTATCTATCACGCTTTTTACTCCTTTTATGCTCTCGGCCAGTTCTACGGCCCTGTCCTTTGCCAGCAGATTATCAATCGTACCGGACAATGTGACCACCCCCTCGCTTACGGATACGTCTATAAGCTGGGATGGCACATATTCATCGAACAAAATCTCGGTCTCCACCGCCTGAAGGATATTCTCATCCTTTATGTTAGGTGCGGCAACGGCTGAGCCGGCTCCGGCGAAAATGCCGAAAAAGATCGCGAACACGCACACTAACAGATTTTTTCTTTTTCTAAATAACCTTTCCATCAGTTCCTCCTTTCGATTATAAAGCTGCTTATTTTTAAATTATCTATGTAAACCTTGCCGTCAATGAAAGGGAACGGTCGATATTCAAATCCTGTTATTATTATTGCATCCGTCGATGAATAAAGTAACGGGCTGTTTCTTTATATTTTTGACTTTTTTCTACAATCCTACGGGAGTTTTGCCTGGAATGAAATCAGGATATGGTTATGATAAGGTCACCGGTATGATTACAGCATGGGCATGTTTTACCCTGCCCTCTTAATCTGAGTTTCTGGCCCCTTCTCGTGCCGGGTTTTATGTTAAGGGTAAGCTCTTTGCCTTTATGCCTGAACGTGGCCTCTCCTCCTTTGGAGAGAAGTCTGTCGGGTATATTGAGGCCGGCGTGAATATCGGTATCGGTTTCTTCTCTGTCACGGGCATGGCGCGCTCCGGAATTAAATATATATGCTTTGCCGCCTCTTCCGCCCATGTGGTTAAAAGCATCAAAGATATCCTCGAAATCAAAACCACCCGAGTAACAGGTTCTTTTTCCGGAGGTTTTGCCTCTGCGTCCCAATCCGCCGAAATGCCTGAGTATCTCCTCGAAATCAAACCCGTGTTGTCCGGCGAAATCACCGGTACCGAAGTTACCCGCTCCCCCATTTCTGTAGGCATCGTATTCGGCCCTTCTTTTTTCATCGCTCAGGACGTAATATGCCTCTGATATCTCCTTGAATTTTTCCTCGGCTTGTTTCTTATCGGTACCCGATGCCCTGTCAGGATGGTGTTTTAGCGCAAGCCCTCTGTACGCCTTCTTGATAGAGTCAAGTGTCGCTCCTTCCGGAACACCCAGTATTTTATAATAATCTTTTGTAGACATCATTAATTTATCCTCTTTTTATGGCGAAATCCCCGGATTTTTCCTCATAATCCACGACTACCCGGGAATTTTCCCTGATATCCCCTTTAAGCAATTTCAGCGCTATTCTATCATAAATCTTTCTCTGTATGAGCCGTTTCAAAGGTCTCGCCCCGAAAGCCGGGTCAAATCCTTCTCTTGAAAGCTCCTCTTTGGCTTTTTTAGTGACCTTGGCTTCTATAAACCTCTCTCCCAGGCGTGATTTTAGATCTTTTAACTGCAGTTCTATTATGTTTTCCAGGTCCTTTTCCGTAAGTTTATTGAAGACTATTATCTCATCGAGGCGGTTCAAAAATTCGGGCCTGAAATGCTGTCTTAAAAGTTCCTGTATTCTGCCTTTGATCGAACTCGTATCTCTAATCTCCTGTATAAGCTCCGTGCCTATGTTCGAGGTCATTATGATTATGGTATTTTTAAAATTTACTTGCCTTCCCTGCCCGTCTGTCATGCGGCCGTCATCAAATACCTGCAAAAGCGCGTTGAACACGTCCGTATGCGCCTTTTCTATCTCATCGAAAAGGATGACCGTATAAGGCCTGCGGCGCACGGCCTCGGTAAGCTGCCCGCCTTCCTCGTATCCCACGTAACCCGGAGGCGCGCCTATAAGACGGCTTACGGAATGTTTTTCCATGTATTCCGACATGTCTATGCGCACCATGGCTTTTTCGTCGTCGAATAAAAACCTCGCCAGGTTTTTTGCGAGATAAGTTTTACCGACTCCGGTGGGGCCTATAAACATAAAGGTCCCTATAGGCCTGTCAGGATCCTGAAGGCCGCTCCTGGAGCGCCTTATGGCATTTGATATAAGCGATACCGCCTCATCCTGTCCTATTACCTTTTTCCTGAGACGTTCTTCCATGGACACAAGTTTCTCTATCTCACCCTGCATAAGCCTTGAAACCGGTATGCCCGTCCATCTTGATATAATCTCCGCTATATTTTCCTCGGTTACTTCTTCCTTGAGTATATGTCCCTGTTTTTGCAGTTTGGCAAAATCTCCGTTCTTCTCCTCGAGCTCTTTACTCAGTTTGGGTAAGTCACCATAACGAATCTCCGCGGCCCTGGCTAACTCTCCCTGTCTTTCGGCCTGGGCTTCCCCGGCTTTTAAATGTTCTATCCTTTCTTTGATCGCGCGTATATCGGTAATAATTTCTCTTTCTCTTTTCCAGCGCAGTTTTTTCTCGGATGATTTTTCCTTAAGTTCGGATATGTCTTTCTCAAGAGCTTTAAGCCTTTCCTTTGAAGAAGAATCTTTTTCTTTTTTCAGCGCTTCTTTTTCTATCTCCAGCTGCATAAGCCTGCGATCAAGTTCGTCTATTTCCGTGGGAAGGCTGTCTATCTCCATCTTTAGTTTTGACGCGGCCTCATCTATAAGGTCTATCGCTTTGTCGGGAAGGTGCCTTTCCGTTATATATCGGTTCGATAGAGTGGCGGCCGCTATAAGAGCCGAGTCTTTTATGCGAACCCCGTGATAGACTTCATATCTTTCCTTAAGGCCTCTTAATATCGATATGGTATCCTCGACTGTAGGTTCGCCTACATATACAGGTTGAAACCTCCTCTCAAGGGCCTTGTCTTTCTCCACATGCTTGCGGTATTCGTCGAGAGTAGTAGCCCCTATGCAACGCAGGTCCCCTCTCGCTAACGCCGGTTTGAGCATATTCGACGCGTCCATCGCTCCTTCGGCCTGGCCCGCTCCAACTAAAGTATGAAGCTCGTCCACGAAAAGTATAATCTCGCCGTCTGATTTTTCAATTTCCCTTAATACAGCTTTTAAACGGTCTTCGAATTCACCCCGAAATTTTGAGCCCGCCACAAGCGAACCTAAATCAAGAGCAACTATGCGTTTATTCTTAAGAGAATTAGGAACATCTTGATAGGCTATACGCCGGGCAAGCCCCTCCACTATGGCTGTTTTGCCGGTGCCGGCCTCCCCTATCAATACGGGGTTGTTTTTGGTCCTTCGCGATAATACGTGCATAACGCGCCGTATCTCGTTATCTCTGCCTATCACCGGATCCAGTTTTTCCCTGTATGCCAGTTCCGTTAGATCACGTGTGTATTTTTCCAGAGAGCGGTATTTCTGCTCGGCATTCTGGTCCGTGGCGCGATGACTTCCTCTTATGTCCTTTACTGTGGCTAAAATAGCTTTACGGGTTAGGCTATATTTGGAAAATATTGACTTTATTCCTTTATCCCGCGATTCAGCCAAAGCAAGAAGAAGATGCTCGCTGGATACATATTCATCTTTCAGGGACGAGGCTTCTTTAGATGCCTGTTTGAATATCCCCTGAAGCTCGTTCGAAAGATAGACCTCATTATTGCCGGATTCTATCTCGGGATTCTCTTTTACAAGGGAAAGAATTTCTTTTTCGAGCGCGTTTGCGGGCACGCCTAATTTCTCGAACATCACTGTCGCCAGTCCGTGTTTTTCTTTGATAAGGCTCAGCAAAAGATGAGCGGGCGTCACCTGTTGGTGAGACTTTTCACGCGCCATTCCTACGGCCTCTTCTATGGCGCTCTGCGCTTTATAAGTAAAATTATCGAATCTCATATCTTCACTCTCCTTACTATAAAAGACAAATCCGGCAAATTAAGCCGCGGCGAGCAAACACCGCGGCTTAAAACTGAATCTATTCTTTTATTTCTATTTTTTTTGGCTGAGACGCCGCGACTCTAACCAGTATCACTTTCAAAACGCCGTTCCGATATTCGGCGCTTATTTTATTTCTGTCTATGTCATCCCCTATTATAAACGCCCTTTCGTACTCAAGCGGACACCTCTCCTTATGGATTATCGTATAACCCTTGGGTATGCTTTCCTGAAACTGCTTTGTCCTGCCGCGCAACGTAAGCTCGTCCCCCTTAAGGTCAAGTGATACATCCTCTTTAGCCAGACCGCTCATCTCAGCCTCTATCACTACTTCATTATCGTTTTCCGTTATGTTTACCAGCGGTTCTATAACGTGTATCTTGCACTGATTTTTTTTATTGTTTATGAATGCCATGGTACATTCCTCCTTATTTTACGTCTATCTTGAGTTGTTTTGGCCTGGCTTCTTCTTTTTTAGGTAATACAATCTCCAGAACGCCGTTCATATAAGAAGCGTTTACCTTTTCCGAATCCACTTCCGAAGGTAATCGCAATGTCCTGTTGAATGAGCCGTAGAACCTTTCCGTCCTTACAAAATCTTTCTCTTTTGTCTTGTTTTCCTGTTTCTTTTCACCCTTTATTACTAAGGTATCTCCGTGGACGGAAATGTCAATTTCGTCCTTTTTCATTCCGGGAACATCGGCCTTAACCATGATGTTATCTTTGGAATCGTAGATATCTATGGCCGGGTTCCAAGCCCCTTCTAAAAGCCCGCTCTCCCTGGTTTTTAAACCTCCGAGGGATGAGTCAAAAAGCCGGTTCATTTCGTTTTGAATTCTCTCGAGATCCTGAAAAGGATCCCACCACATCTCTTTCGGTCTCCAAGGTATAAGCGCCATAACAAACACCTCCTTTTTACTGGCACTCTTTACTTAAGAGTGCCAATTTTAGGTTAAAAAATTTTTAGCTTTTCTCATATTTCTCTTCCATCTCCAATATTATTTTTAAACCTTCTGCTTTAACTTTTTTTTTCTTCATGTAATACCAACATTTTTTCAACTTCAGTAACTCTTTTTTTGAGTATAGTCTTGCTTTGCCTTTCCTGCGCGGCGGGCTTACTATCTCCTCATTGTCCAATTGTTTAAGTACGTGCACAGGAACATCCAGGAGCCTACAGATAACGCCCGTTGTAAAAACAGGCTCGTCACTCGAAATATCAAATTCATTCAACATTTCCGTGTCCTTCTCTTTATCTTTTCTCCAAGACATACTAAATCGCTCTCCTTCGCTCCCAATATGGAGAATATCATAAAATCGTAATTTTGTCAAGTATTTTAGTAATTTTTTTTCTTATTTTCGAAATATAATTTTATAAAATAATCTTGAAGTTATAGCCCTGTGTATTATTATCTTTTTTTGAGAGGTGGATATTTTTTATCGAACGGGCCCGTATATATCGCCCTGGGCCTGAATATACGGTTATTCTCCAGATACTCTAACACTCTCGCCGTCCATCCGGATACGCGGCTTACCGCGAAAATCGGAGTAAACAGGTCCATAGGTATACCCAGATATGAATACACTATACCTGAGTAAAAGTCCACGTTCGGAAAGATATTTTTCTTCGCCCCCAGAGTAGATACTACCTTTTGCTCGAGTTTTTTCGCCGTCTTAAAACGAGAAGCCTTTTTCCTATCGTCGATATTTTTTACCATATACTCGGCCAAAGGCGCTAACACTCTCGCCCTGGGATCGTATGCCTTGTATACCCTGTGACCGAATCCCATTATCTTGGCTTTTTTGGACCTGGCCCTAGAATACCATGAGTCTACTTTGGACGGACCTCCTATTTCGTTAAGCATCTTCAGTACTTCTTCGTTGGCTCCGCCGTGTAAAGGCCCGCTAAGAGCGGCTATCCCCGACCCTATAGCCAGATAGATATCCGAAAGCGTGGATGCCACGACCATGGTCGCGAAAGTACTGGCGTTCATCCCGTGGTCAGCGTGAAGTATAAGAGCCACGTCCATAATGCGTTCCTCCGCCGGAGTTGGTATTTTTCCGGTAATCATATAAAGCAGATTACCTGCGTGACTGAGTTTCGGATGCGGTGATATAGGCATTTTCCCCTGCCTTGCCCGGGAAATAGCAGCAGCTATTGTTGATACTCCGGATATAAGATGATATACGGCTTCCATGCCTGTGGGTGGTTCAAGATTTTTATCGATGTCTTTGGGTTTTGATTCTCTCTGCCGGTTTTTAAACTCATATATGGCATGCTTCTCTCCTCTGGGCCTGGTTTCCATAGGTATAGAATCCTCGTCAGCGCTTATGTTCGGGGCATCCGGCTTATAGGTATCTTTATCTACGTAAGTAAGCTCATGTCGCATGAAATTCGTACCGATGCGCAGAGCGGCCATGGCGTTCATCTGCTCAACAGGAAAACTCAGCAAAAGACGTATCGTATTGGGTATATTACGGCATTTCACCATGGTATTCTTAAAATTCTCCATTTGTTTTCCTGTTGGAAGATTACCGTGCACAAGGAGATATGAAACCTCCTCGAAGGTGGAATGGGCAGCGAGGTCGAATATATCATATCCTCTGTAAAGAAGCCACCCTTTTGAGCCGTTTACATACCCGACTTTACTGTGGCAAGCTATGGCGCCCTCGAGCCCCGGCCCCACCGTACACTCGATAGGCCATTTGGTAAACTGAGTAAACTGTGGCTCAGGCGCGGAACTGGTCTCTTCCCTGGCCTTTTTTCCGGCTTCCAATATTATTTTCGTGATATCTTTTGTTTTTGCCCTTATCATTTATTATACCCTCCCGATATTTCGTTATAAATATAAAACTAAGACAAAGATATTATACTCTACTATTCAGATAATCTCCATATTTATATTCGTTATATCTATTAAATAGCTGTTTTCTATATAATTCAGGATATTGTCCAATATAGAATTAACGTGGCGTTTCCGGTTGGAAACGACGGCTATGCCTATCCTGCCATGGCTGTAAACATCCAGAAAATCCACCTCGGCCATCGATACGTTAAACCTGTTCCTCACCCTCCCGATAACACTCTTGACCACAGCTCGCTTCTCCTTAAGACTGCGGCACCCATGAAGGTCAAAATCAAGAGTAAGTGTCCCGATAATCATAAGAAAATATTACAAAATAACCGGCCCGTCCTCAATCCAAAAAAAATACATCTCAAGAGTTAAAATATTTCACATTTCAAGTATTGCACATTTGAGGTAATACCTGAAATGTGCAATTAGTTCTTATGTTTCGTGTTTTTACTTTTTTTAGTATAAACATTAAAACCTCTTTTCCCTGTTAAGTTATCAGCTTTCAGTTAAAGAAGGTTTTGTATTTTGCCAATTCGACACTTCAGGTAGTAGTGTCGAATTATTATTCCTTATTTTCCGATATCCTCATTCCATAGCTCGAGGTTTTGATTTATGAAATCGCGCATCATGTTTATGCAGGTTCGATCCTGGAGGACCCGGAATTCGATACCTTTTGATTTCAGGTGAGATTCGTCTCCCGTGAAGGTTTTATTTTCTCCTATTATTATTTTCGGGATACCATATAGGATTATGGCGCCTGAACACATGGGACACGGGGATAGAGTAGTATATAGAATGGACTCCTTATATACTGACGCCGGTTGGCGTCCGGCATTTTCCAGGGCGTCCATCTCGGCGTGAAGAATAGCGCTTTTTTTCTGGACGCGTCTGTTATGGCCCCTTCCTATTATTTTATTTTTGCAGACTACGACAGAGCCTATGGGAATGCCGCCCTCATTCAGTCCTTTTTTCGCTTCCTCAACAGCCGCTTTCATGAATTCATCCATAATGTTAACCTTCTCAGAAAATTTTATTGAAAATATATCCCAGGATTATTACCTGAGGTACGGTTACGATGGGGAGCCATATGGCTGTTTTTCTGCCTACATTGTGCCACAGGAGACCTATCTCGGTATAGTCGGTGGCCACCCCGGCCATAAGGAAGACGAAGCTGTTGCCGAACGCTTTTGTCTGGTTGAATATCTCGAACGCCATGGGAGCCGAACCTTCGGAACAGACTTCTATTATCGTAGCTATCACCAGTGTCACAACAAGACCTATTATAGTCGGGCCCATATAGTTCTGAAAAAATCCGGTAGGGATATAGGCTCCCGCTAATGAAGCAAGCCCCATACCTATTAAAATCCACCATAACACCATATTGCTCAGGGAGACCGCTCCGCTCCATATGCCTTTCGCGTCCGAGACCAGAGTGTCCCAGGAAAACTTATAACTCCCGGCTCTTTTCTTTATGTCTTTTATAACAGAGAAGTCTTTTTCCAGCTCCGGAGTATTTTTGTTCTTCTCGACCAGACCCTTTTTCTCAAGGAACTGGAAGATAAAGCCCGTGATTATGGCTATTACTATAGCGGAGAGAACAAGAAATAACGCCTTAATACCGAAAAAACCTATAAGCATTATAGTAACTGTAAGATTAGCCCAGGGGCTCGCCAGGAGAAATGAGACTACCGACGGAGTAGAAGCGCCTTTTTTATGAAGCTGAATGGAAAGAGCGAGTATACCATGAGAACACGCGCTCATTAAAAAACCCAAAATCACAGAGTTTAAAATAGATTTTTTACCCGGTTTCGCTAATAAAGAAGTGACGTATTCGCGCGGTATATAATAGTCTATCACGCCTCCCAGAAAAAGACCGAGAGCGACCGCCCACCATATCATAGTGAAATAACCGAAAAACTCCGCCCTGAAAGGCGAAAGTACCGGGAAAAGATAAGAAAGCCCCACCAGAACGGCCAAAAGAGAAGCGACTATAAAGGTCCTGTTCTTATAAAAAGATGCGCCCCGGTTCGCCTCACAGCAGGACGCCTTTTCTTGCGGGATACCGTGTTCCCCGGCGAATTTCCTCAGGCAATGTTTGCCGCAGAAATAATACGTTTTACCCTCGTGCTCGATTTTAAGAGCGTTGTCTTCCGCAACATCCATACCACATACAGGATCTTTTCTTTTTCCGGTCATAGCTTATCGGCTCCTTATTTTTGACAATAGCCTTAAAAGTTCAAGATAAAGCCATATAAGCGTTACTATTAAAGCGAAAGCTCCAAACCATTCCATGTATTTGGGCACACCGTATTCGGAACCTTTCTCTATGAAATCGAAATCAAGGACGAGATTCAAAGCAGCTATTCCTACGACCACTAAACTGAATCCTATGCCCAAAGGACCTGACTCATGTATGAAGGGCATCCTGGCGCCGAAAAAACTCATGACTATACTTATGATATAAATAAGCGCTATGGCCCCGGTAGCGGCAGCCACTCCCATCCTGAATTTATCGGTTACCTTTATTATCCCTGACTTGTAAATAACCAGCATGCAAAACAAAACTCCGAAAGTAAGTGTCACCGCCTGTATGACAATTCCCGGATAGCTCATCTCAAAAATAGCGGATATCCCGCCTATAACCACGCCTTCGACCAAAGCGTAAACGGGAGCCGTTATACCGGCCCATTCTTTCTTAAAAATCGTGACCATGGCCAGAATAAAACCTATGATAAGAGCGGGCATTATAAGCCCGGTTAACTGGCGTACATTTCCCCACACCCACGCAGCGCTTAACAGGGCCAGCACCATTAAAATAAAAGTCTTGTTCATGGTGCCCCGAACCGTCATCGCGTTCGACTCATCCTGTGCGCGCGAAGCGGAACTGAATACACTGCCTTTTAAGGCCGGATTTCCGGAACGCATCATTTTTAACCTCCCTGTCTTTAATCTTCATTCTCAATTCTCAAAAAGTTTTTTATATTCCCCGTATCCCTCTTTTTCCAGGTTTTCCTTCGGGATAAAACGAAGAGCGGCTGAGTTTATGCAATAACGTTGCCCGGCAGGTCCCGGACCGTCGTCAAAGACATGTCCGAGATGCGAGTCGCCGTGCCTACTCCTCACTTCTGTCCTTACCGAGACGAGGCTCCTGTCCTCTCTCTCGACTATATTATCAGTCTCTAGCGGTTTTGTAAAGCTCGGCCAGCCCGTACCCGACTCGAACTTGGAATGCGAGCTGAAAAGAGGCTCTCCCGAGATGACGTCCACGTAAATACCTTCCCGTTTGTTGTCCCAGTACTCGTTCCTGAAGGGGGGCTCCGTACCGCATCGCCGGGTCACTTCATACTGTAAGGGGGTAAGTTCTTTTTTTAACATCGTTTCTTCGGGTTTTTTATATTTCTGCATATTCTTGTTTTTATCTTTCCATTTCCCTTTTATAAATCCGGCTCTGCCCGAACCCTGTTTGTACGCATCGTATTTCACCGGGCATTTTTTATAATAATCCTGATGATAGTCCTCTGCTTTGTAAAATTCCGCGACCGGGAGTATTTGAGCGGCTATGGGTTCGCTGAATCTACCCGACGATTCCAGTGTTTTCTTCGAATCCTCCGCCAGTTTTTTCTGACGGTTATTATGATAAAAAACGGCTGTCTGATATTGAGGTCCTCTGTCCGCAAATTGCCCGCCGGGATCGGTAGGGTCTATCTGTCTCCAGAATATATTAAGAAGCTCCTTATAGCTAACTTTGGAGGGGTCATATATGACCCTTACGGCTTCCATGTGACCGGTACCCCCGCCGGACACTTCCCGGTAAGTGGGATTTTTCTTATGCCCTCCGGTAAACCCCGCTATCGCTTCTCTTACACCTCGGGCTTCCTCGAAAGGAGCTTCCATACACCAGAAGCATCCTCCAGCAAAAGTGGCTTCCTCATTCTTCGTATCGGCTTTTGAGTTTATAGCTATCATAAGAGTTCCCGTGATTATTAAAACTTTGGTTATTTTAACAATCATAGTCAGAGACCTGATTTCAGTGTCCTGTCGGCTAAATTATCTATTTCCTTTTTCAGGCTCTCAGGCAAAGCTAATATGTCTGTGTCCACGAATCCCCGGACTATCAAAGATTGTGCTTCTTCCCTGGGAATGCCCCTGGCACATAAATACTCCACCTCTTCTTTGCTGGTCTTTCCTATGGCAGCCTCGTGTGACATATCCACATCCCTGTAGTAGGTCTCGAGTTCGGGAACGGCGTGTATCTTCCCTTTTTCGTTTACCAGAAGCCCTCTGCACTCAAGATGCGCTTTACTCCCTTTGGACTCCGATTTCAAATGCCCTCTGGCGATAATGGTTCCCCCCAGGCTGACTGCCCGTGATATAATCTCGGCCGAGGAATTTGTATCTTTAAAAATAACCCTTGATCCAATATCCTGAAAAGTATTTTCCCGCGCAACCATAAGCGAGCTGAAATGAGCTTTACAACTCTTTCCAAGAATAGCGGTCGGATACATCTTTATATTCTTTACCGGGTCAAGGCATATATAGTTAGATATAAACGTGCCGCCGTCTTTCACTATAGCCGCGCTTTTTGGTTCGACGCTCACGTCTTTTTCCCAGCTGTGTATCATAGTGAAATTCAAATACGCTCCTTCCTCGACGAAAAACTCGGATACGCCGAGATGATACGCTTCTTCGCTTTTTTCAGCCGCGGTACAACCCGTTATGATATGCAGACGGGAGCCGGGTTCGGCTATTATAAGGTTATGCACTCTTTGTTTAAAATTTTCTTTTTTCAGGTAAAGGCACGACTGGACCGGAAAAGCAATGTCACTGCCCTTCTTCACTCTGATAAAATATCCCCCCCTGGTATCTTTGGGATAGTCCTTTTTTGCCTCTGCAAAAGCTTTTCCATAGTAATCGCCGGCCTGAGGATATTTCCTGAGCGCGTCTTCCATCCTCATTATGTCAACGCCGTCATGGACGGACCTGTTCACCGTAAGATTGTCGTCTTCCTGGACAAACGAACCCGACCTTTTGTCCTCATTTACGTCGTAACCCACCCTCGCCAAAGACTTGATCTCTTCTTTTTTAGAATATTTATTTCCGCTCACATTTACACTCCTCGCATTTTTCATAGCCGTATTTCCTGATGTCTTCGAACACTTTACGCGGTTTATCGTAACAGCAAATGTTTTTATTCAGCAACACACACGCTCTCTCGGCAGTCAGGTGATCCAGTATGTATCCGGTATGTGTTATTATCAGAGCCGACATGGAATGCTTTTTCAAAAAAGAATTTATCACCTTACCCATGAGAGCCACGTTCTCTATGTCCACCCCTGACTCAGGCTCATCGAGCAGTAAAAGCCCCGGCTTCTGTGAAAGAACCTGAAAAAGCTCGGAACGTTTTATCTCGCCTCCCGAATAATTGACGTTTATCTCCCTATCTTTTAAATGTTCGACATTCAGCGAAGAGCCGAGTGATTTTTTGTCTGTTTCCCTGTCCCCTATAATATCCGCCAGCTGCCCTAATTTTACTCCCCGTATTTTAGGCGGGTTCTGGAAAAGCACCCCTATGCCTGCTCTCGCCCGCTGGTCGGTAGTGAGCTCCCTTAAAGATTTGCCGTTGAACATTATATCGCCCTTCTTGATATTATAACCTTCGAATCCCATTATGGCTTTAATCAGCGTGGATTTACCGGAGCCGTTCGGCCCGAAAAGCACCAGCATATCCCCGATATTAATATCCATGTTAAAGTCCCTCAGGACCGTTTTTCCGTCTATCTCCACGGTAAGGCCTTTTATCTCAAGTATTTTTCTCATTTCCGCTCCCGTTTTATAAGTGTTTTGGCTCTGCGGATAAATTTTTCCCGCGCGCCCTGTCCTTTCGGAATAAAGCACCCCGCCGAATCAACATGGCCCCCGCCTCCGTAACTGTATGCGAGAGACGCGACGTTTATCCTTCCTTTAGATCTTATGCTCACCCTTACAGCATCTTTTCTTTTCTCCCTGAAAAGAACTGCCACTTTCACGCTCTGTATGGAAAGTATATCGTTGGCCACGGCGTCTACATCCTGATCTTTTCCGCCTATCCGTGAGAAGTCTTTCCGGGATATGACAGACCACGCCAGTTTACCGCACTTCTCAAACCGCAGTTTCGACATGCATATGCCCGAAAGTATGGCCGCTTCCCTGGATTTGGCCCAATAAACAAGCTCGGAAAGCCTTTTAAAGTTTACTCCCGTTCTTACCATCTCGGCGCATATAGCAAAAGTCAAGGGCCTTACGGAAGGGAGCCTGAAAGAATTTGTCTCGACTATAATTGAGGTCAAAATATTCCTGGCTATATCGGAAGTTATTGTTATCTTTAAATATTTCAACAGTCTGTATATTATCTCCCCCACCGCTCCGGCATCAACGTCTATCAGCTGAATGTCGCCGAAAGGCCTCCTGTGATCATGATGGTCTATCTCTATCACGCATCCGGAATTCTTTATGGTTTTATAAGTTTTGCCTACCATTTCTTTTGAGTTGCAGTCAACGGTTATCGCCAGATCGGGAGCCTCAGCCATCCTTCTTTTTATTCTGCGCGCGCCCGGTAATTTCGCGTAATTAGACGGTATCTCATCCTGGGAAACCATGTGGACATCTTTACCGGCAGAAGAGAGGGCAAGGCCCAGCGCAAGCATAGAGCCGATGCAGTCACCGTCGGGATTAATATGACAGGTCAGCGCTATACTTTCCGATTTTTTTATTTTATCTTTTATCTTTTTGAGATTCTTCATCTAGAACTTATCGAACAGTGAAAACTTTCCGCCGCCCGTTAACATCAGAGCTATGGAAGCCATGAGAAGCATAAACGGATATTCAAAACCGCCGTTCGCGGCAAAGAAACCGTTCGGGCCGTGTATGCCGATTACCGCTACCAGCATGATAATCGATATAAGAAAAGCGCTTATTCTCGGAATTATACCCAGCACAAGCAGAATCCCTCCGAAAAATTCCGACAGCGCCACCGCCCACGCCATTAAAGAGGGAAAAATAAACGCTTTATTCTCGAGGATACCGCTAAACCCGCCTATGCCACTCCCCCCGAACACGCCGAACACTTTCTGCGCGCCGTGAGCTATAAAGATCACGCCTACAGCGATTCTCAGTATCAAAATCGCCAGGTTTACAGCGTTACTTTTTTCCATACCCGCACCTCCTTTATAGTTTTTTCTGTCAAAATAACGGATTTATCATTCATACCCATTTTGGCGGTTAACCAGTTCACGATATCGAAATGCTTTTTAACATCAGCCTCTGTCTCGGGCGGAAATAATTTCGCGGCATCAGCCGTAACTCCTTTTATTTCACCGAATATTGCCTCAGGCACGTCATAATGTTTCATAAGAGAAATAATCTCGGGCATGTCGGTATCGGCAGGGCGCCTGTCGGTAAAAAAAGTTACTATATATGCTTTTTCTCTTTCCGAACATCGTTCCAAAAGATATATAAGAGGCAGAGTCACGACACCTTCTCTGAAATCCTTGAATTTTTCCTTGCTCTCGTCTTCCCCGAAGTAATCAAGATAATCGTCCATTATCTGATAGCCAATACCCGCCTTAACCCCGAAACCGTAAGAATCGGCTACCGCGGCCTTGGGCACACCTCTTAACCTGGCTCCCAATCCGCACGAAAGCCCGAACAACACCCCGCTTTTTTTCTCTATAATCGAGAAGTATTCTTGTTTCGAAAGAGAGGAATTCTTCTTCTTAAAACTCTCGGTTATCTCTCCCGAGAAGACTTCCCTCAAAGCGTCCGTCATCCACCTGAAAACGGCACTGTCGTCCAGCCCGGCCGCGAGGGAAAAAGCCGCGGAAAAAAGATAATCCCCGAATAAAAGACTCCTGGATAGACCATGTTTTTTGTAAAGAGCTCTTTCTCCTCTCCTGACATCGGAATTATCCAGTATATCGTCATGTATGAGCGTGGCGGCGTGCAGCAATTCGATGGCGGTAGCTATTTTTACGGTTTCGTCGTCGGACCGTCCGGAAAAAGCAAAAACCATCCTCGCCCTTAATCTCTTGCCCTTTTCCAGTCCGGCGTCGTCGCACAAACCCGGGAAAAATTCGTTTCCCGTTTCTTTGATAAATGCTATGTTAGTATTCAGCTTATCGATTAATTCGTCCACGCCTTACCTCAATAGTCCCACGATAATCATTATACCCACTATCGCGTGTTGAATTATTGTAAGTCTGCCGGCCCTTATAAGTCTGTTTATATCCGCCAAACCGTTCTTAAGATCAAAAAACGCTATCACACCCAACAAATAAGCGAAAATCAGATACACGTAAGAAGGCGGAAGTATACCGAATATTATGTTTAAAAAAACAGCCAAAAGCGAGAACGAAACAACTATGCCATAAAGAATGCAGGCATTGTTAACCCCGCTTAGCGATAATAGATTTTTTTTCCCGGACGCTATGTCCGATCCATAATCCGGGATCTCGTTGCATATTATCACCGCGGCTATGAGCGAGGCTATGGGAAGCGACACCAGGAACGAACCCACGGTAAAATGTCCGCTGAAAAGATAAAAACTTCCCATGACAAGCCCGACACCGAATAAAATAAATATATCCAGCTCGCCAAACATCCTGTAAGAAAGCCTTAAAGGCGGCGCCGTATATTCCACGGCTAAAATACCTCCGATGACCATCATCCATAATATCAGCGGGTCCCTGGTAAGCGCGAATATCACAAGGCCGCATAAAGACGATACTGCCAATAAAAAGATCGAAAATTTCAAAATCTCACCTTCGGCGTACGTTCCTTCCTGTATAGTTCTGGATCCGCCGAAAAAAGAGCTCACTTTTTCTTTCAAGTTGTCCGCCCCGCTCTTATAATCATAATAATCGTTCAGCAGATTGGCGGATAAATGCGCCGCTGTCACCGCCGCAAACCCGAGTATAAACCTGAAAGGATAAAAATCCTCTCCCGTCCTTACGGCGTAAAAAACGCCCGTTAAAAACGGTATAACACTGGCAGGTAAAAAATCCGCTCTCGCGGCTTTTATAAACGGTCTTATGCTCATTTACCTCTCATCCCCAAAATACGCGACGCCGCTATATCGGATATTAATCCCGGGATTTTGCGGGGTTTCGACCTGTAAACACACATAGCATAATGCAATAAATAACCCAGGTGAGCGCATATCCTGCGCCCCAGCACTATTCCCGGAGCCTTACCGTAGACCAGGGGAATCAGATAACCCAAATCGCGGGGGACATATTTTTCAGTTTTTCTCCCCGACATAGAATTTATTATGTTCCGGGACGCTGTTTTCGCCTGGCCTATCGCAAACATAATAGCCATCCTGAGAGGAGCTTCGCCCTTCTCGTCCATAAACGCGGCGGTGTCGCCTGCGATAAAAACATTATTATACTTGCTTCCCTTTATAGTAAGGTCGGGGTTCACCTTTATCCTTGTTTTCACCTTTTCGGCTTCAAAACCTTCGAGAAACGACGGAGTCCTTACTCCCGCCGACCATATACACACTGCGTTGGATATGGTCTTCCCCGAAGCCAGATAAGCGGTGTTATCCTCATAGCGCTCGAGCGACTCATTGGTCAGGACTCCTATTCCCAGTCTCTTTAACTCATCCGTGGCTATGAGTCTTATATCCTCCGGAACCATACCCAGTATGGAAGGCGCTTTTTCCACGACCGTAAAACTGCAATCCACATTATAATGTTTCAACAGAAAATGCGCGTTAAGCGCGGCTTCCAGCCCGGTATATCCGCCGCCTACTACCACCACTTCCCAAAGTCTCGCGGTCTTTGCCCTGCTTATGAGATCGGACTTTATCCTCAGAGAATCCTCCACCGAGTTAAGCGTGAGACAATTTTCGCGGACGTTTTTATTGCCGAAGAAGTTAGGCTCGGAACCGGTAGCAAGTATAAGATAGTCATATTTCAAAATATTACGGTCCACTTTTATCATGTTTTTAGAAGGGTCTATCTCCTGTATGTTGCCTTTTACGAATCGCTGTTTTTTTCCCCGCGCGTAATCTCGTAAGTCGATGCGCGCGTTTCGGGGATACAGCCATCCGGCCAAGACATCCGGGGCTATGGGAAGAAAATCAAAGCTGTCTTTTTTGTCCACAAGAGTGATTTCGCTATCCTCGAACAGTCTGTTCGTGCGCTTTGTCAGATAATCAAAAGCGGTAAGTCCCGCAAATCCTCCACCGGCTATAATAATCTTTTTACCCATATAATACCTTTACTCGTTAACTATCTTACCTTCGTCATCGTGCTCGTTATAATACATGACTGCTACATCCGCGCCCTCTTTAGCGAAAAACACGGCCACTGCCCTGCCTGTGCCACTGTCCCCGCCGGTTATGACGGCTTTCTTGCCTTTCTGTTTACCGTTCCCTTTATACCATTCCCCCTTATATAGAGGCCAAGGGCGCATATCCTTTTCCAGTCCGGGTTGTTTCTCCTGGTGTTGTGGCGGAAATTCTTGATCGGATCTTTTCTGCGTCATCCCTGTTGCCTTCCCTGTTTTATATTTTTAATAAGATTCTTATATTTAACATGAATCATATTCTTA
>CAZEGO010000002.1:0-33356 GCA_964511955.1 uncultured Planctomycetia bacterium
GCCAGGAGCTTTCGAGCCCCGCGACGAACATAAGGGCCACCAGGCCCGCCTCGCCTAACAGGTCGATAAATCCGGCGTAATCTTTTATGATAATATCAGAGAAAAAAGGAGTGCCCACGATTATCCCGAGAAGGATAAGCACGACAACCGAAGGTACGCCGATCCTTTTGCCGGTTTTAGTAAAAAAATAAGCCGATGCCGGTATTAATATTAAAAAAATCGGAATATTCATTTTTTTACCTGGCACGACGAACAGAAATAACTGGTTCTCGAATTTATCTTCGTCAGTTTGACGGATTTACCGCAGCGCGGACATTTTCCTTCTTTATCCCGCTCCTTTAACAGAAAAGATTCGGGCAGGTCATCGGGATTCGCTTTTTGCTCGATAGCTTTTTTCAGGACATATTTCATTTTTTTGTAAATATTTTCTATTTCATTATCTTTTAGTTTTTCTGCATGTGTTTTTGGGTGCGCGCCCGCCTGGAATAATATCTCATCGGAATAGATGTTTCCGAGACCGGAGATGCCATCCTGCTTCATAAGAGCTGATTTTACAGAACCTTTTTTGTTCCGCAATAATCTCCTAAAGGTGTCATAGTCCACTGAATAAGCGTCCGGACCCAGTTTTTTTTCTTTGATAAAATCATCTTTGTTTTTTTTCAGAAAGATTTTCCCCAGAAGGCGCCGGTTATTGAAAGCAAGGACGTACCGGTTCTTAAAGTGCACGAGAAACTTGTCATGCGGCCCTATACCTTCCTTACCCTTGAAATACCTGAGGAAGCCCGTCATCCCGAAATGCAGCACCATGACACCCTCTTTTCCGAACTCGGCGAACATGTATTTCCCATGCCTGTCGCTCGACTTGAAAGCCTTGTCGCGGAGTTTCCTGTTCAGTGTTTTCTGAGTAGCGCCCCCCGTTATCTTCTTTGACCGAACTTCCACCGTTTTTATCTTCTGCCGCAGCGCTGTCCTGTTAAAATATCTCCTGAAAGTCTCTACATCGGGTAGTTCGGGCATAAAAACTCCTTTCTTTTTGTCAGAACCTCATAAAAAAATCCATAAACGGATCATCGAACCTGCGGGACATCCTTTTATAATTCAAACTTATCGACACAAAAGACACTCCTATGAAAATCATCACAAAAGCGACTATCCATGAAAGCAAAGCGGGATATACCGCTATGAGGATACCGCAAAGAATGAATAATATTCCTAAAGCCATTTTTTTCTCCTTTCTCTACAGCATGGATTTGAAATTTTTCTCCTTCCTGTATATGGCGGAGCAGGTAAGCTCTTTTTTTTGAACACGCTTCGATTTTTTTCTCAGATCATTATCTCGTCTCATTTTTCCTTCTTCTCCTTATGAGCTTGTCGATTTCCATAACCGCTATAACCGATAAAGAAACGCCGATGACCTGGAGCCAGCTGACACCGTCCAGCGGCTCGGTTTTGAACACATACCTCAATCCCGGGAGGTACATAACGCACATCTGCGCGGCGATGGATATAAAGATGCTGATAGATAAAAAAGGATTAGAAAACGGTGACATGGTAAATATGGATTTTTCGAAACTCCGGGCGTTCAACACGTGAAAAAGCTGAAAAAAGACAACGCTGTTAAAAGCTACCGTGCGCGCGAAGCGCGCGTCGGCCCCGCCCCTAAGCTTAAACCAGAATAAAAAAAGAGTCCCCAGAGTCATGGTACCTCCTATCAGAAAAAGCCGTTTAAGCACAAAACTGTTTATAATACGTTCCCGTGGGTTCCTGGGGGGCTTTTTAGAGATATCTTTTTCAGCGGGCTCGTACGCCAAAGCCACATCCTGCAGGCCGTTGGTCACGAGATTAATCCATAAAACCTGGGTGGCCAGAAAAGGGAGCGGCAGATCCAGAAAAAGGCTGAGGATGATTATGGACGAGACTCCGACAGCCGTCCCCAAAAGAAAGAATACTACTTTTCGTATGTTTTCGAATATTACCCTCCCCACTTTTACAGCTTCGAATATTGTGGCGAAATTATCGTCCTTCAACACCATATCCGAAGCTTCTCTTGCAACATCCGTGCCTATCTTACCCATCGATACGCCTATATTGCCTTTCTTCAGGGCCGGCGCGTCGTTCACACCGTCTCCTGTCACGGCAACGACATGCCCTTTTTCCTGTAAAGCCTCGACTATGCGTAGTTTATCTTCCGGGGAAACCCGGGCGTAAACGCCTATGTTCTCCACATTCTGCTTCAGAAAGTCCACGCCCTTTGAATCAAGCTCTTTACCGTCTATGACGATTTCGCCTTTGCGTAATATTCCTATGCTTCCCGCGATAGATTCTGCGGTTATCTTGTTATCCCCTGTCACCATCACCGTTTTTATGCCGGCTGTTTTAGTATCCTCTATGGCTTTTATGGCGCTTTCTCTCGGCGGGTCTATAATGCCCTGAAATCCCCTGAAAATAAGTCCTTTTTTGATTTCATCCATAAGATCAGACCCGTTCGCGCTTTTTAATTCCTTTGAGGCAAAAGCCAGCACTCTCAGCCCTTCTCCGGCCATTTCTTTATAAACTTTTTCCGGGGCTTCTTTGTCTCTCACGCCGCATAGCTCCAGCACCATCTCGGGAGCGCCCTTAACGAATATCGTCCTTTTACCGTCTTTTTCCCGTAGAGCAGCCATGTATTTTCTTCTGGAATCAAACGGGATTTCGTCCAGTAAATCAAAACCGTTGTCCTCTTCGTCGGTATCTATGCCGAACTTGGCAGCCGACACAAGCAAAGCGCCTTCGGTAGGGTCGCCGTCTATAAGCCACTCCCCGTTTTCTCTGTAAAGGTCGGCGGAATTGCAAAGAGCCCCGGTCATAAGAAGCGTCTTTAAATCTTCATCCTCTCCCACTTTTTTGTCTTTATTTAAAATCTCGCCCTCGGGTTCATAACCTTTGCCTTTTACATCAAAAGTCTTGCCGTTGGCGTATGCCTTCCTGACCGTCATCATGTTCTCGGTTATGGTCCCGGTCTTATCCGAGCAGATGTAATCGCAGCTGCCCAGAGTCTCGACCGCTATAAGTTTTCGTATAATAGCGTGGCGGTCGGCCATCCTTTTCATGCCTATAGCCATTGTTATTGTTATGACTATCGGAAGTCCTTCCGGTATTATCGCGACTGCCATGCTGATGGAAAAGAGAAGCATCTCCGTAACCGGCCTGGATTTAATGAGTCCCACCGCGAAAACGAATACTGCAAGGCCCAATGATATGAGTCCCACCATCTTGCTCAAATCCGCCAGTCTTTTCTGCAGAGGGGTTTTTTCTTTCTCGGTCCCGCTTACCTGTTCCGAAATCCCTCCCAGCTCGGTCTTATTCCCGGTGGCCGTTACCAGGGCTTTCCCCTTTCCTTTTACCGCTATGCTTCCCATAAAAACCATGTTGTCCCTGTCGGCGAGAGGTATATTATCTTCCTCGATAACTCCGGTATTTTTTACGGCCGGCCTGGATTCCCCCGTGAACATGGACTCGTTTACATGAAGCTCCTTTGCCTGAAAAATTCTCATATCGGCCGGAATCCTGTCTCCCGCAGATATTATCACGACATCCCCGGGGACAAGATTTTCGGCGTCTATCTTTTTATTGTCACAGTCCCTGCGTACCCGGGCTTTTGGTGAGGTAAGGTTGCTTATTGCCCTCATCGCTTTCTCGGCTTTGAATTCCTGAAAAAAGCCCACTATCGCGTTGAGCACCACAACGCCGAATATCACCCACATGTCCACGTACTTTTCTATTATCAGGGTCACTATGCCCGCTATGACAAGTATATAGATAAGAGGGTCCTTAAACTGGCTGATTGCAAGCTGGAATACGGATACCTTCTTTTTTTCTTTAAGACTGTTGGGCCCGTAGCGTTCGAACCTTTGACGCGCTTCCTCCCCTGACAGGCCGCATTTCGCGCTTTTCAGCTCTTCGAACACTTCGTCCGCGGTTTTTCTATAATACATAATGTCTCCTTATCCGTTTTCGGCTTTTCCGGATATAAGCTTTTCTCTTTTTATCTCATCGTAAAGCCTGAAAACATCTTCTTTTCGACATAACTGTGTGCCCGGCGTAAGGCACGCGGCCGTCCCGGCGGCGACCCCGAGCTGTCCGGCGTTTAAAAGTGACTTTCCCGACGCAAGTCCGAAAACTATGCCTCCCAGCATACTGTCCCCTGCGCCCACCGCGCTTTCCACGCGTACTCCGGGAGCCGGTATCTCGGTTATGCCTTTTTTGGAGGCCATAAAGGCTCCTTTATCACCGAGAGAAACAACCACTATCTCGCTTTGTCCGTGTTTTACTATATTCATCGCGGCGCCTCTCTGTTGGGGCTCGCTTTTCAACGGTTCGCCCATTAAATATGAGAGTTCCTTAAGATTGGGTTTGATGAGGTATGCCTTGTTATCCAAGACCGAGCGCAGAGCTTTTCCGCTCGTGTCAATAACGAAACGTATACCCGATTTTGAGCAGATCTTGGAAAGCTTGAGATAGAAATCTTCCGGCATGCCCGGGGAAAGACTGCCGCTGGCCACCAGATAATCCGTCCGGGACCCGCTGTTCTCGATGAAACCGAGAAGTTCGGATAACTTGTCCTCTTCTATAGCGGGGCCGTTAACCACAAAGCGGTACTGGTCGGCGCTCCGGCTGTCGGAAACGGTGATGTTCTCGCGTGTCTGGCCTCTTATGAAAATCGGTTTTTGAGAAATCTTTTCTCCTTGCAGAAAATCACCAATCATCTTACCGTGATATCCGCCTGCGTAATAAATCGTCAGAGCGTCGCCACCCAGGCTCTTTATAACCCTTGACAGATTTATCCCTCCGCCGCCTGCTTCATAACTCACTTTTTCCGTGCGCAATTTCGGGCCAGGTATAATACGGGAAACTTCCATATTAAGGTCTATGCACGGATTTACAGTTAAGCTTACTATTTTACGCATAATACATCAATGTTAGCTTAAAGACGCGGACAAAACAATCGGAAGCGTACGCTTTTTACCGACTATTTTCCACTTCGGGCAGACCTTAATTGAATGATTTGATTTTTCTGAGAAGCTTTTTTATATCGAATGGTTTTTGTATGATGGCGTCGGCCGCTCTCAGCTGTTTTTTCTTTTCGCCGTTGGCAAGCGGGCCTTTAAGGAGGCTTCCGGTTATTATGAGCACTTTTGTGGCGGGTCTTTTGTCTTTAACGTTTTTTAGTATTTCTACCGAGTTGTTCCCGGGAATTTTTAAATCCAGGAGAACTAAATCGTATTTTCCGCTCTCCACCACGCTGATGGCCTTTGAGCCGTCACAGAGCGAATCCACGTCAAATCCTTCGTCTTTCAGCAAATCTCCTATCTCGTCACACATTTCCTCGTCATCTTCGATAATGAGTACTCGCTTTATCACATTATCTCCTTATGGGTAGAGATACGGTTATCGTGGTTCCTTTTCCTTTGCGGCTGTCGGCTTTTATTTCACCTCCGTGCAGATTTATGAATTCTACGGCTATAGAAAGCCCCAGCCCTGTACCTTTTGACTTTTTGGTAAAAAAAGGTGAAAATATATTTTCCATTTCATCTTTGTCTATACCCACACCGTTATCCTTGACGCTTATTCTTATCTTGTTCCTTCCGGCTTTTTCCCCTTTTATAATTATTCTGCCTTTTTTGTCGTTGAACGATTGATAAGCATTCGTAAGTATGTTTTTCAATACCTCGCTTATCTGGAAGGAATCCGCCTCTATTATAAGGCCTTTAAGAGGCTTTATGTTTTTTTTCAATGAAATTTTATATTTAAAAAAGTTTTTGCCGACCGCGTCCACACTTTCGTTTATAATATCGTCTATCTTAACTCTGACGAATTTAGGGACTTTTATGCGGGAGTAACTAAGAAGGTTGTTTATAGTCCTGTTTCCTTCTCTTATCTTTTTCTCTATATTGGCAAGGTGTTTATCTACGCCGGGATTCTTTCTTTTTCTCGAAATGTTAAAAATAGCGGTCTTTATAACGCCGAGCGGATTGCGCAGTTCGTGAGCGACCGTGGCGGCAAGAGTACCGAGATCTGACAATCTGCTGGTATTATTGAGGTCTTCTTTCGCTTTTATGAGCTCATCGGTTCTTTCTTTTATAATTCTTTCCAGCATTTCTTTATCTCTTTTTAATATATCCCTGGCCTTTTTTCGTTCCGTTATATCCTGAACAGTTCCTATCATGTGAACGGGTTTGCCGTTTTTATCTTTTATAACGTTTCCTATCTCCATCACCCATTTTATAGTGTCGTCGGGCCAGATTATCCGATGTTCAATATTGTATTTCTCGCCTCGCCTGATGGCGTCGGTTATCGAATTTTTCACGTATTTCCGGTCATCCGGATGTACGCGTTCAAGGAAAGCGGAATGCGTTCTTTTAAACTCGCCTTTTTTAAATCCGAATATCGGCTCTATGACTTCGGTCCATTGTACCTCGCCCGTTCGAATGTCATAATACCAGCTACCCACTCTGGCGGCGCGTTGAGCAAGCTTATAACGCTCCTCGCTTAGCTGCAGGTCTTTTAGGATATTTTTATAAAAGCTGACATCCCGGATGATTTTTAATTTGGATACGGATCCGTCCGTATTCCTTAAGAGGCTTTCAATAACGTCATAAACCTTGCCGGACACGGAAGATGTCCATTCCGATCTGATTATCGCACCGCTTTCAATTTTCCTGAAGTTACAACCCGGGCACCTCTTTTTTCTATCATGCAAGTAAGCGTAGCATTTTCGGTTTTTTATCGGCCCAAAATCTTTTTTTATGGCTTGGTTGGCGTATTCTATGTCACAATTCTTGTTGGTTATATAGACGCCGTCCTTTATGGAGCTCAGTATCTTAAGAAGTTGGTTTTTTGTATTAAGGGCTGGATTTTTTAGGCTCCCTGAACGTCGTTTTTTCTTCGCACTCATTTTTTAACCTGTTTTTTAGTACTCTTTGCGCGCCTCTTTGATTTTCGAGGTTTTCGCGAGGGGACATAGTGCCTGTACTCGGCCGGTGTCTTACTTGTATAGGATTTAAATATCCTGGTAAAAGACTCTATATTCTCGTACCCCAGCTTGTCCGATATCTGACTGACCGTATATCCCGTGTTTTTAAGAAGGTTTTTGGCTTTTTTGATTTTCACGTTCAGGATATATTCGTTAAATCCTATGTTCTGTTCCTCTTTGAATATCCGGCTCAGGTACTTCGGGCTCAGGCAGACTATGCGAGAGACATCCTTCAGGCGTATTTTTTTGTGCCAGTTTCTCTCTATAAAAATCTTTACTTTCTCGGTCTTGGCTCTATTGTCCCAGGAACCGATATCGTCGCCGTAAGTTTTGGACTCCAGCAGTTCTTCTATGACATTCAGGAATTTATTAAGATCTACGGGTTTTTCCAGGTAATCGTCAGCGTGTGCCTTAAGCGCGGATATGGCAATATCCTCGGAGCTGTGGCCCGTAAGCATAACAACAGGAATATCCGGGGCCATTTTTTTTATTTTTTTTAATACCTCTATCCCGTCCATACCCGGCATCATAACGTCCAGTACCACGAGATCCACATCGTTGGGCTTTTCGAATATCCCGAGAGCGTGTTTTCCGGCCGGGGCCTCGGTTACCGCGTAGTCATACAGGCAATCTTTAAGCTCGTCCCTGTACTCACTGTCGTCATCAACCAATAGAATATTGAATGGCATAGTGTCTCCTGTTTTTATTATACATCCATCGCTCTTGGTAATAAAGTCAAAAATACTCAGCCCAAACTCGGATAAAAACGCTGAATTTTTCGGTTGTCATTTTCTTGAGGTGGAAAGCATATGGTCTATGACCGCTGTGCTGACGCCGTTATCCTTTAAATAGGAAATCGCTTCTGCCGATAAGTAATAAACCGAATTAGTGCGGTTTATCCTGTCTATTATAACGTCATCCGGTAGGCCCCGCTGAGAATAATCCACTATCTTTTCCATTATTATGTGATTTGGGTTATTACGCCTCTCTTTTGCCATGGATTCGCCTATAAGTCCTCCGGCCAGGGCCCCCGCAGCGGCGCCTAATGCCGCGCCTTCTCCTGTCTCGCCGCTTTGATGACCTATGACAGCTCCACCTGCCGCGCCGAGCAAACCTCCGGTCACGGCGCCTTTTTGGGACTCCTCGCTCATAGAGGCGCACCCCGCCATAATGCAAATAAACACTCCACTCAATGCTAATGCGAATAATTTTCTCATACGGCTCTCCTTTCTTAAGGCCTTCTTTTTTCCTCTTCTTTTTTAATCAGCTCTGTATCCAGCGTTTCCTGAGGATCTTCGCCGGGCAGATAACCGTGTTTCTGGAACCTCTCGTATGATTTAATCCCCGGCTTCTCTCTTTTTTGTTCCTCGTCTCTGTAGCCGGGTTTCGCTTGAATGGAAGATCGCATCCTTTTTTTTCTCTTTTTCAGCCTTTTTCTTTGGGATTTTCCGCGTTTTTTTGCCATGAATATCACTTTCATCAGATTACATTTTCGTTTTTTCGCGCCATTTATTCATGAGCTCAATGACTTCACTGTCGGGAACGTCGTACCATTCCTCGTAGCCCTGCGCCACGGCGCTGAAAAAGGACGGTTTCTCCAGTATAATAACATCGTCGACTTTTTGTTTAAATTCTCTCTCTGCCCCGGAGTCGGCTATAGGCGCGGCTACCATAATCTCTCTGGCTTTGTTTTTCCGACACATCTTAACCGCGGCCCACATGGTAGAACCCATAGCGATACCATCGTCCACCAGTATGACACTCCTGTCTTTTATCCTCGGGAGCGCTTTGTTTTGCCTCAGCGCTTTTACTCTTCGCGCTATCTCTCTATTCTGTTCATTTACAATTCTGTCCACCGTATCGCCGGGTAAACGGGAAACTGAGTCTTCATAAATAAACAAACTGCCGTCCTCGGCTATGGCTCCGAAACCCGCTTCGGGATTGTTTGGAAAAGGCAGTTTTCTTACTACCAGGACTGAAAAATCCGCGTCAAGATAACTCGCTACTTCATATCCTACCGTAACGCCGCCGCGCGCTATCCCAAGAACCAGCGGTTGCCTGTCCCTGAATCTCTCCAGGGCCCGAGCCAGCTTTTCTCCCGCGTCTTCTCTGTCCCTGAACATAAGGCCTCCTATAAGCTATGCCTGGTTATCACCCTCACAGTGCTCGCCTGCGGCCCTTTCTCACCCATCTCTTCTACATAATGGACGCCTGTTCCTGTTTTCAGCCCGTCAAATTTATTATGCAAAACTGAATTGCGATGAAAATACACTTCCGAACCGTCGGTCGATTTTATGAACCCGTAACCGTCGGACTTAAACAGCTTGTAAATGACCCCGTTTACTTCCTGTTCGGGATGTTTTTTTACGTCTCTGGACTGAATTTCCTTGAGCTTCTTCAGCTTTCTTTCCGTTGCCTCAAAGGCCTCGTTTAAAACCGCACTGAGGGGTTGGTGCAGTTCTCCTTCGGTGGATTTTCTCTTTATCACTATCTCGTGCCCGGGCGGCACGGTAACGTCTATTCTTACCCTGTAAGGATTTCCGCTGTCCTGGTGTTTTTGTTTCTTCTCCACCGAAACCCTGCAGCCTGTTATATGATCGTGGAATTTTTCGAGTTTCTCCACATAACTTATGATTTCCTTTTTCAGCGCGGGGCTATGCTCGATGTTCCTCAATGTTATCTGCGGGGTGATCTTCATATAACCGCCTTCCTTGAAATAATTTATCCGTTGTGTCTATATTATTAATATATATAAATCATTGATTATATACAATGTCGAATGTCCACTCTTTTTTGACTTATCTCCACCTACCCCCGGATCTTATGTTAAAATATAAACATCATGAAAACTAAATCCGCCGTCACGGCGCTTTTGCTTTCGGTCATGCCCGGGCTCGGGCAATTATACATCGGAAAAAGAAAAAAAGCACTCGGCCTGCTGATAATAGACACGGGAATACTTATTACGTTTACCCTTTCATCGTCCTATATAATGCGTCTTCTGATGATAATTATTTATATAGTGACTTTTTTTCCCGCGTGTATAGAATCGTACCACCTCGCTAAATACGGAAAAAACACTTTGGATACCGGCGCGAAATGGTATGTTACCATACTTCTTCTGACTACGGGTTTTTCAGCCCTACCGCTTCTATGGCAAAGCGAGAAATTCTCGAAAGGCGCCAAGATAAACTGGACGATAACCGTTCCGGTGCTGGCCGTCATATTTTTTACCGTACTTATAAAATATTGGGACTTAGTTAACGCGTATATCGAACAGGCACTTTTTTAGGAGACTATTATGAAAAAAAACGGTACGGAAAAAACAAAAGAACGCATAATACAGTTTGACTCGTGTTCGGCACTGATAAACGCGCTGGCACTATACCTTCACAGAAAGGATTTCCCGGGAGCGGGAATCGCTCCCGACGCACCGGCCTGGCTCGGCAAGGGAATAAACCTTCTCCCTTTAAGCATCAGACAGACGCTTTTCAGCTGGAGCGGGTGGCTCGAAGCCCTTCCGGCGGCCTCACTGAAAGACATACAAGAGGAAGATATATCCCGCTGGGTTATTTCGCTCTATCCCGAAAGGAAATACAGCGGAATTATGTTCGGCTCGGCCAACGGCGGTGCCATACACATTGCCGCGGCCCTCGGGATACCGTGGCTCCCGCAGACCTACCTGACCGCGGTAAGGCGATTCCTCCCGCCGGATGAGATAAAAAAAGACATAGAATGGGGCAAAAAACAATAGCTCCTTTTCTTAAAAACAACTCTTCCATGCTCGCTCATCAGATGCACGACCCGGTACAGGACCGGCTTATGATACAGAAAATGGGATATTTCAGGATTAAGAAAACCGGGCTGGACAGGGTATTCGAGAGCTTCATTATAAAAAACCTGAAAAAAAACTACCCTTTTATCACCGTAGAATGTGATTTTACATGGCCCTCTTTAAAACTGAGCGGCAGGCATTTATTTCAACTGGGAGGTTTCGGCGCGATAGATCCTTATGAATATTTAAAAGGAGGAAAAAGAGTCGAACGATTTTTAAAAAGAGTCTGTTCACCCATAAAAAAATGGGAAACGTTCGAGCCGTCGGGAGAGTTTCCCGAGGCGGAATGGGGCTTCTGCGATGAATGCCTCACGGACATAAAATCATTCCTGAAAAAAAATAAAATACCCCTTATACGCATAAAGTTCGGCCATCCCGAAGGTATAAGCAATCTGACCGCCGAACTTTACAAATTCTGGTATAAAAAACGGGGGAGAAGGTCACAGATACTGCTGGTGGAAAATTTCGGATTGATAGTTCCGTATGACACCGTGGAAACGATCTCTACACCCTTCTGGCTCGCTTTTAATACCGAAGACTCTTATAAAAGGCTTAAAGCCTTCCTGCAGTCGCGCGGTAAATTCGGGGAAATATATATTATGCTTATGTCCAACGGAGTCGCCGAAGGCATAGGCCTCACCAAAATCGAGGAATGGAAAAAGATATTAAGAAAAGTCGGAAAAAAAGGCGACTTCATAGGAGTCAACGAACGCGAGTACCCCAGTGATTTCGGGACTTACCTGGAATATAACGAGGAAATAAAAGAAAAAATGCCCAAAAGGTTCCCTTTCCCGGAACCCCTGACGCTCAAGGAATTTTATGACTTTATCCAAAAAAATGAATCCGGGGAAGACTATACTATCGTCAGGGAGTGAATAAATTTTTTGCCAACTCAAGGCGGACACATGCCCGGGTGCCCGTCTTGAGTTTTATTTATCTCAGACCACCGGAGGACCTTCGAATATATAACCTGCCACTATAGCAAACAACAAAATTATCATGAGAACCCAGAAAAAAGCTCCCAGGGCAGCCTCGGCTTCACGTTCAGCCCTGGCTTCCTGTCTGTTTCTTGGTCTCGGCTCGGGAACGACCGCTGCCAATAACAGGGCAAAGAGCAAAGCCATGAAAACAAACGGCAGCCAATAGACCCCCATTAACGTAGGCCCAAGAGGCATTATCCATAACCCCCCGGCCCACGCAGCCAGGAAAAGAATCATAAAAAAAGCCCAGAAGCCGGACCACGGTCCGGGCCTGCGAAACCCTACCGCAAAAATCAACCATACGATAAACGCGATGGCCAGCGCGAATAATATATCCCATATAAACATAATAACCCTCCTTGGTTTGAAAAAAACTTCCGCTTATTTTTATCTTAAAAAGAAAAATCCGGGACGGGAATTGTCTCGTTCCTGCTTTTGCTGACTTTTTTCTATAGGGAAGCTCTTATGAAATGAAAAAACAAAAAAACGACAAAAAAATGCACACTTCAGTAATACCTGAAGTGTGCATTTGGGGGCTTTTTTTCGCGAAATGTATTTCAAACGGGTTTATTTCTCCCCGTGTTTTTTTATCTCTTCTTCTACCTCGCCGTATCCCTCTTTATAGAACTTCTCCTCATCCGGAGCAAGTTCTTTCAAAAGCCTGAGGAATTCGCCGGCGTGGACTCTTTCTTCATCGGCTATGTCCTTAAGCACTTCGCGTGCCAATTCGTTATCCGTGGACTCAGCAAGCTGCATATAAAGCTGAATTGCCTCGTATTCCGCGGCTATCGAGAACCTTATAGCCCTTATAAGTTCTTCTTTAGTCACTTTACGATCGTTTTTTAATCCCGCGAACGGGGAGCCAAATTCAGGCATGTTTCACTCTCCTTTCCTGAAATTAACATTCGATGCTTTCTTATAATTATCCATGTTAGTGCCACAACGAGATAACTTGATATGTTGCCTACTCAAGATAAAGACTGATTAATACGGGCCTGCCCTGCTCGTTTACAAAATATCTGGCTGTGCCCACTTCCCCCTCCACTATCCGGGAAAGAGATATTTCCTCCGAACGTCTCTTTAATACCGATTCTTCCTTAACTATCAGGGTCTTTTCTATATCCCGCCTTAAAAAAAATATACTGTGTATTCTTACGGATATGGTAATGGTGTTTCCGAGTACGTCCACCGATTCTATCTGACAGGGGGCTGTGCGAATAGGCTCTTTAATTTTAAGCTCGGCGGTAGCGTTCAAAGCGTACAAAATTACGAAAGAAAAAATAATAAATAATATAACTAGGGGTATTTTTTGTTTGGAATCCAGCATCCGCAATGCCTTCCGGTGTATTTAGCCGCTAACTCTCACGGATTATATAATAATCCTTTACTACGTTTTACGCAACAGGTAATTATCGCGCGCGGATAATCAGGATACCCGGAGAAACAAAAGCAATCAGGGGAAGCACGTACACGAGATATAAAACCGAGAGAAATATAAGCCAGGGCGAAAAACTCCGGGTACCTTCGGTGGCCGGGAAGCCGAAAAGAATAAAAACACATGAGAATACGGCAGAATAAAGTACGCTAAACAAAAACTTTACGCTCTTTTTCTCTATTTTTCTGTCGCAAAAGATCGATACTAGGACTGTAATAAAAAGGGTTACCGAAACCGGAGCGGCTCCGTCCGGCCAAAAAGACTCCGTGCCCCCATTAGTATACAACATAAGAGTCGCGATAATCCCGGAGAAAATCAAAAGAAGTGCGTAAATTCTTTTCAAATTTAATCCCGCGCGATATCCGCATATATCCTGCGTATTTTAATTACGGCGTTTTCTATGCGTTGCTTGGGAAAAGGTTAAGGGTTAAAAAAAATAAGATTCGGATACAATCGAACTTTTTAAATTTTTTTGTTTTTATCCATCATAAGACTTTTTCGGTCTTGAAAAAACACCCCGCGCAGACATCGGGCGGATCAGCACTGTTTACCGTCTTTCGCATAGCGATAAATCTTTCGTTGTTCCAAACGCTCGCTATGTCCGTATGCGCGTTGATTTCACCTAGTCTCAATCTCTCATCACAACAACAGGAAACGTTCCCATCGCCGGTTATTGAAACACAGTCCCATGGAAAATAGCATTTATTCAAACTTTTTTCTCTTTTCTTTTTATCGCACAAATCCCCTCTAGTATATTTCTTTTTAAATTCTATCCCGATGGCTATATTGCTGCTTCGTGATTTCATCTCTGTTTTTTTTATAAATTCAAGTACCTTTCGAAAATCTTTATATAGACATTCATCGTTCTTTGTTCCGGTATAATCCACAAATTCCCGGAAATAAATCTTGTCTATCCCTAAATCCCGGAGATCGAACAACCGCGAAAGGTTCTCAATGCTACTCAACATCGTACATACTACTAATTGTATTTTCATTTTATTACTTCCGGTATTTTTTTTCGCTTTTTTCAAAAGAACTATATTATCTAAAAGGTTCTTCCATCTTACGCCTCTTATCCGCGTATAATCGTCTCCGTAGCCTTCCACACTTATGCTTACGTTATCAATATTTTCGGACATAAGAACAGCTCTTTTTTTATCGAGAACGGAAAGGTTGGTGATAAGATTTATCTGCCTTAATTTGGTTCTACCGGCTCTGGACAAAAAATAATCAAAATCATCCGAAACCAATGGCTCGCCAAGACTGTTACCTCCTATACGTAAATACTTACAATGCGGCAATACTTTTTCTATTACATAATCTACTAATTCTCTGGGCATGTCTTTTTCTTCCTGCTCGAAGGAGCCTCTCGGACAATGAAGACAGTGAAGGTTGCACCTGTTGGTAAGGGAAACCATGAGCTTCTCGGGAGGGATATTTAATCTTTCTCTCTTGGAGTAAAAAAGCTTTATAAGGGGTCCATGGACCCAAAAATTATTAAATATATTACTGATATATCTCACCGGAGACCGGCCTTTTTAATTAAAATCAATGCGTATTAATAAAATCTGTCAAAGTATCGACGGCTTTATCTATATCGATTCCTATTCTTATCTCATAGGTATCACATCTGCAAAGAACACCCAGGAAAAGCGCGCTTCTCGAGAAGACAAGTTTTATTTTTTCCATAAAATCTCTTAAGCCGCTTTTTAAAAATAACTCGACTATCTGAGGAAGCCCTAAACCAAAAACCCCGGACTCTATAAAAGGTATAAGACATTTTATCTTGGATATCCTGCTTATCTGGGTTTTTTCCTGAAAAACCCTTTTTCCTATCAGAATATTTTTTATATCCGCCTGCCCGGACAGACTATCAGAAAAATATGCGGTATCTATAAGAAATTTATCCCCATACCGTGGACGTTTTATATGCGTAATCCGCTCTGCCGGTACATCGCACAGGGCTTCTCTGTCTCTTATACCTATACGCAAGACAAACGGATGTACGCGCCCGTCAAATCCCAGCATGCATACATCATCCGATAATAGTTTTATACCATTATCCTGTTTTATAGCTTTGAACGCCAAGGTTGTCTTGCCCATAGCCATAGGCAAAAGACATATAGTAGCTCTTCCGGCTTTTGAGAGGCCGAGGCCGTGAATTCTGTGTATATGTCGTTTATCCAGACATTCGCCTATTCTCGACAGGCACGCTAGGCGCGCTTTCTCGTAAAGAAGATTCTCGTCTTCCCCGTAAACAGCACCCTCTTCTTTGTTAAAATCATATATCATAAGGCCTTTCCCCATATAATCCACATAGTGTATACCGTCTTTCCTGTAACAAATAGAGTCCAGGTTGTATAAGGCCGCCTCGACCGGCGGAATCTTAAAATAAGGCACATCACCCTTATTTACACTCAAACTAACGCAACCGGTTAAATCCGGAGCCTCTTTATCAACAACATAGAGTGAGAAGTCCTTGCGCAGGTTATCCAGCACAAACTTACAATTGCCTTCTATTTTGATATTAACGTTATAAATATTTAAAAACACAGGCTTCATAGATTATTGTTTATATACATCTTCGAGGCCGGCCAATGTCTTCTCCCACTTATACCGGCTCATAGTCTTTAAATAACCCATCTCGGACAGACGTAAGGCCATATCGTCGTCTTTTAATAATTTTACCACACTTTCCGAGAATAGTTGCGGATTATCGGCTATGAGAATCTCCTCGCCGGATTTTAAATCCAGTCCCTCCGCGCCTTTTGATGTGCTGACCACCGGAATGCCTGCCGAAAGAGACTCGAGGATTTTAAGCCTCGTACCGCTCCCGTTTAATAGCGGCACCACCTTACATCTCGCCTGGTAATAATAAGGCCTCACGTCCATGACGTCAAATTTGTAATCCAGATTGGCCGTATTTTGAAAATATTTTATCAGCCCGGAAGTAGGCGCCCTGCCCACGATACGGAATAACACATCCGGCACTTCCTTTTTTATAAGAGGCAGACATCTCTTACAAAAAAATAATACCGCTTCCTCATTCGCGAAATAATCCAGACTACCAGTAAATAATATAACAGGCGGGCGGGTTTGCCATTTTTTTTTGATTATATAACTGTCATTCACTCCGGACGGGATTACTTTTATGGGCTTGCCTCCGAGAAAAGGCCTGAGAAACTCGGCATCCTTATCGGAAGTAGCCAGATTCACGTCAAAATGACCGAAATATTTTTTCTGGAACTTTTCCCATTTTATATATTCCCCTTTGTAATCGATTTTCTTGAAGAAGTTTTTCGTGTGGCTATATGCCCTTCGGAATAACTCTGTCTTCACGTTGTGATGGTCAAGGACTTTCAAAGTGTTATGATTTTTCAAAAAAAGTTTCACGTAAGGCGCTATATAACCGTGTGAAATATGCACTACGTCAAATTTCTCCTTGCGCTCGATATCTTCTAATAAAGCGTACATCTTTTCCGAGTTATAATTCAGCGCCCAATGCGGCAGATAAGGGTCTTTGAATAACGTAGCGTAATTCAGGGGGTGCAGTTCCACGGAGTATGTCTTAACTACCGGCAGGCTCTCCAGCCGCACTTCTTTCTTGCCTATCAGGTCTATGACGCCGACCAGGGTGATCTCGAAACGCTCCGATAGTTTCTTCAGGATATGATAATCCCTTATCTTACTGCCGTGGTCGAGTGGACTTTCCGGAAGGTGAGGGGTTATGTATAACAGTTTTCTCATTTCTGTTTTTTTAAGCCTTTTTTAAGCCGGTGAGATATATATAGAAAAGCGTTTATAAAAAATACTATAGTTATAAAAACCAAAGTATTCAGCGTATAATCTATCCTTTTTTTAAGCATTGTCCTGCTGAAAGCCATATCTATGCCCTTTTTTTAATGAGTCTCGATGATTTTTCGTTTATTTTGTTTATAAGTTCATATAGTACAGGATATGTCTCGTGTATTTTGTTAGCGTACCAGTTCTCACACCCCAACGCGTCGCCGTAATTCGCTATAATTTTTGAAATCAAATCACAAGAATCACACCTTGTCTCCCGTGCTATTCCGATAAAATTATCCGCGGACTCAAGAAAAAGATAATAATATATAAGCAGCCTTATTTCGGGCATGGTAAAAAAATCGAACGAACGGGATTTCTCACCCCTGTAGAACATAAGAAAAGGCAAAAAAAACTCTTTCAGCCTATATGCAAACTCTTTTATCTTAAAAATGTTCCACATCCGCGGCGGGTGTATTATCTTAAGTTCATTCGAACTATCGTACACCGGGCCGTACTGAAGAAAATATGACTCGAGTGCTATAGGGCCGTTCATATAATACATCTGATTGGTAATGAGTGAGGAAGTGGAAAAACGGACTATCAATTCTTTCTTCTCTATCTCTCTGCGTAACTTTCTGCACCGCCTTATGATGCGTTCCATAATCTCTAAAGGCGTGTCTTTGTCTATCAGGAGAAACAAATTCGTGCGGTAAAACTTATAGGGCTCTTTATATGCCACCGCTTCTATATCTTTGCCTGTGATATTATTTATAATACTATATACCGATAGATCTTTCGGCTTCTCATTGATCCTGGACGATAAGTAAGTAATGTCTTCTTTATCTAATGACTGATACGCCTCCGTAAGGTTTAACAGGATATCCTTAAGTATATAAACAGGATTTTTTTTCTCGTTACTGTTTTCAATAAGCCTATCCGAAAATCTGATTGTATTTATATGATTTTTTATACGTGAAGCGGATTTTTCCATTCTGGCACGCTGTCCCAACCCTATATGTTCATTCTGGAAAATTATTTCCTGCAAAAAGCCGTACAGGTTAAACCTGACGGAGTCCGGAAAAGGATATCTTGTCCTGCCTGAGGGATAGATCTTCTCATCTCCCTCGCGTATAAACCGAATCTCATTCGACGGACACAGGATAAAGAAAAACAACCTGCACGCTCTGTAGAATTTTATAAAGCGTCTGAAAAAGTCCATCTCTTCATCAGCCTTCATGGACTTTGTGACTATTATAAGGTCTATATCACTCATCCCTAAAATCCAGTCCCGGTGTTTTACGGATATAGACTTTATTTCCCTATAGCCTAAAACCCCGACACCATATCTAAGGAACCTGACCGCCAGGCTGTAATAGAATCTCAGGAACGGTCTGAATATCCTCAACCTGTTAAGATCGAACAATAAGGTATTGATAAAATTCTTAAATCTTTCCATTGTCATATTGATTAAGACTTGATGATATATAACAGGGATTCGTACAATAACACCTGTCCCTGAATTCTCTTATCTCGTCCGTAAAATTTTCTTGTACGGCTTTCCTGACGTCAAAACCATAATTTTTAAGATTGGTTATCGGTTTTACCGCCTCGCAAATGGATATATCGTAATTCGGGAAAATAGTGACTATGGATTCCCCGGCGGAGCATCTTATAGCTGGTTTTTTCTGAATTACCTGGCTACTTATTATTTTAAACATGCGCTTTTGATATCCGGCTTTCTCTCGTCCTATTATACCGTCTCTGACCTGGATATTATAAAGTTTATCCAGGTTTCTTTTTAACCTTTTAATCTGTCCGGTCTCAAGAAGCTGAGAACTGTCTTTCGGGCCGTAATATTGGTTTATAAATCTTTTCTCCTCGCAAAACATATTTTTGTCCCTTACGATATCAAAAACGTGAAATACCCTAAGCTCCTTTCTCACGAAATCCGCTAAAGGGATTAAATCGTCAAGGTTATTTTTGCTTATTGCAGTCTGTACATCGACTTCTAAATTATTGTTTTTACCCTCTAAGACTTTCAGAGCATTGATAGTTTTAACGGCCGAACGGAAAGCTCCCGGATGATTCCTTACGCGGTCATGGGTTTCTGCCAATCCATCCAGTGAAATCCACAAATTAAACGTAAAATAAGATGTTTTTAAAATCCTTTTTACCTTGTTCAGTATCAAATCCGTCTCCAACCCATTCGAGACGATATACATGTTACTTAAATAAATATTCTTCGCTAATGCCTCGCATATTTCTTCCAATTCATTTGACAAAAAAGGCTCACCCCCTCCTATGCAGACTGTCCTGATATCCCTATCCAGTGAGCGTAATACCTTAATGATATCTCCCGCTTTCATATCGCTTTTGTCTTTCCTGTCGGTATTATGATTAAAACAGTGCGAGCAGTCTAAATTGCATCTATTTGTTATGAAGAGTACCATGTCCCGGGATTTCTTAAAACCTTCCCCTGAACTCGCTTTCCATCCTTTTCCCGCGACTAAACCCGCTATAAAGAAAACTCTCTGGAGGACAAGCGCGGAATAATATTTCATCAGATCGCAAAAACCTTTTTCAGAATAAATTCTTTTCGCGTAAGCACGCCTGTAAGACGCGTTGATGTCCTTGTAGAACACGCGAACTGCCTTATAAAAAGAGCCTACACTATCCAGATGGTAATCATAGAAATCATTATGTATAGCCTTGACCTGAGCTTTGCCGAATCCATAGAAATACCAGGCCCTAAGAAAAGGAACAAGCCTGTCCCTGTAATAATGCCTCGCTCTCATTTTCTCGCTATAAGCGATAAGGATGCCTTTCTTTTTCAATTTCCAGTGTAATTCCACGTCCTCATTGGTGATTAATCTCTCATCGAAAGGTTTCCGGAAAGAATCGAGAATCTCTTTCCTGATGGCGAAATTCTGAGTATTTAACATATCAACGTGTCCGGGAGTAGTTTCAAGCATGGAGCCTATCCAGGCGTTGTACTCATTATCCATTATCCCGGCGTAGATTTTAGAGCGCGAAGAAACGTGTGTAGTATTGCCCTGCAAGGCCATGATATCATGGCGCGAACTAAAACTATCCGCGATTGCCTCTATCCAGCCCGGAAGTGCCTCGCAGTCATCGTCCAGAAAGGCTATAATGCTTGATCGGGCAAGAGATATACCTTTATTGCGGGCGCTGGGTATATTCAGGCCTGTTTCATAAAAATATTTAATGGGTAGCGAGTCTTTGGAATCATCCGTTACTAAAGCGAGGTGGCCACCACCGGTATTTATTATAATTATTTCCCGTGGAGTTAATATCTGAGATTTAAGGCTTTCAAGCAGTCTTTTTAATTCCTTCTGCCTGTTGCAAGTTATTATAATAATCGAGACGGAGGTACTCATATATAATATATATTATTACACAAATACAACCTCATTATTACAATTTTTTAATAAGCGTAGGATTAAAACTTTCATCCAGCCATAGAGCATTTACCAGCTTTACCGGAAAATCCCACGAAGCTATAACGCCTGCCGCCTTTATCAGCTGTTTTTTTTGCGATTCAACGTCCACAGGATTTCCGGCACAATCGTAATGAGCCGCTATAAATATTATGTTTGAACCGTGTTTTTCCACAGATACGGCTACTCGCTTTCTTATAGATTTTACCGTATCAAAGTCTTTACCCTCGGCCAGTATCTTATTCGGACCCGGCTCTGTTATCATATCCACGTAATCAACGTCGAATTTTTTCTTGATAAATTCCATAACCGGCATCTGCGTTCTCCCGTCCATGCAATTTATAGCTGTGGCGAATTTAAACATAAGTCTGCCCTCCGTATTTATGTTTTTTCATTTCCCTGGTTATAAATAAAATGGCGGCGCATGCAGCGGTAAAGTCCGTAACGGGCCCGCTGAACCATATACCCTCCAGGCCGTATAGAGACGACAGAATGTATAACACGGGTACGAAGATTATCACCTGCCGCAGGAGCCCCATGAATATAGCATGAGCCCCCTTGCCTATGGCCTGAAAATATCTCGACCCTAAAATAGTAACAGCCTCCGCGGATGCCATTATAAGAAATATACGTATAGCGTGAGCTCCAAGCAAAGTAAGCTCGATATTGCCTCTTGAAAAAAGTCCCACTATGCCCCTTGCAAAAACAGCCACTAACAGGACAAACCCTGTCACCACAAGAAAATTTATCTTACACGCATAATAAAAAGTGTCTTTCGCCCTCTTGTTCTGCCCGGCCCCGTAATTATATCCCACTATAGGCTGCATACCTGCCGCCATCCCGGCCGTAAAAAGACGCAGTATGGAATATATAGGAAATATTATTCCTATAGCAGCAACAGCGATATTACCCCCGTAGACAAGAAGCCTCTCATTCAAAAGAATCAACTGAACGCTTGAGGCCACGGTGAGAAAAGCTGTTGACAACCCGAGAAAACCTATCTTTCTTATAACGGGTATATCCAGTCTTAAATTTTTCCTGCGAATATGCACTACGCCCTTTTTTCTGGTCATATAGAAAAGTCCCATAAGCGCCACTACACCCTCTGAGATTATGGTCGCAAGAGCCGCGCCTTCCGTACCCATAGACAGCAGAAAAATAAATATCGGGTCCAGTATAAGATTTATGACCGTTCCCGTTACGATAGCCGCTGTGGCGTATATGGGGTTTCCCTCCGCTCTTATAATAAAAGTAAGCGTGAACCCGTAAAGGAATAAAGGCCCTCCGGACAGAATAATCCTGAGATATCCCTCGGCGTACGGAAGAACCTCGGGAGGCATATTGAAAAGGCCTATGATATTTTTATAGTAAAAATTTCCCGTAATCGCCAGGGCTAACCCCACTACCGTAATCGCGGCAATAGTGGTTCCCAGAATTTTCTCGGCCTTATATTGCCTGTTCTCTCCCAGATGGATGGATATAAGAGCGGACGCGCCGCTCGAGAACATCATGCACACGCCGAAAATTAAAAGTATTATAGGAAAGCACAGCGTAACGCCGGTAAGACCGAGTGACCCTACGCCCCGGCCTATGAATATCCTGTCGGCCACATTATAAAATGCATGCAATACGAGGCTGGCTATGGAAGGAATAGCGAATTGCGCCAGCAGAGTCGATATCTTTTTTGTGCCTAATCTTTTCGAACGGTCCAAAATATACGCTCCTGTATTATTCCAATCATTATATACTAAAATACCGCCTTATAAAATAAAAAGTCCATCTCCGAAAAGATGGACTTTTACCGACTCCTGAGTGGGTTTCTTGAATCCGGACTGTTTAGCCCGTGCCTTAACATCTACCAAATCATATATCTACGTGTAAAAACTTTCTCACCGCAAGGCCGATTAAAAAACTCAAGAATGCCACGCCTATACTGACTGCGGCCATTTCCGTAAAGCGTTTCCCGAAAGGGATATCTTTTATCACCGATGAATAAAAAGTAAAAGCGGCTATGAGCAGGACAGCAAAAGCTATCGTCATAAATAACGCTTGATAGCTGTCCTTAAAAATAAAATAAGGCGAAACAAGTATCATCACCGTAACTACATATGCCATGCCCGTATAAAACGACGCCTTTAGAGGGTTCTTCTTGTCACTCTCCGTCTTTGTGGAAATATACTCGGACACTGCCATGGAAAGCGAAGCCGAAAATCCCATGATAAGCCCTGTCATAGCGATCAGGCGTGAATGCCGAAGCGCCAGAGTAAATCCTGCCAGCGCTCCCATAAACTCCACCAGCGCGTCATTCAACCCCAGCACGATAGAACCCATGTACGCCAATTTTTCTTCGTCTATCATATCCGAAAGCTTAGACTCGTGCTCGGATTCATCCCTGTGTATGTCTTCTGCCTCGGGTACTACCTCCGAGAGCCCGGCATAAGCGGATTGCGCGTCAGTCTCTCCTCTTTCCATCAGTTTAATACCGAACGTGACCCCAAATACCCTCGCCAGCATCACATAAAACCATATCTTAAATCTGTCAGGCTTTATCTTTATGCCAGAATGCTTATACCAGATATCGTAATGGCGCAGCTCTTCTTCGGAAAGATTCATTAAGACTTGACGATTGCTTTCCTTGCGCGCGAGGCCGGCAAGCGAGCGGTAAATATAATACTCGGTAACCTCGCTTTTCTGGAATTTTATTATTGTTTTCTTAACGTTAACGCCCACTCTGCTCATATTTTTATTCCCGTTGATCTTCTGCGTATTTACCGGACAGCGCGTTTTCAACGGCTTTTTTTAAATTATTACTGCTTACGGTGGCTCCCGTTATCGCATCCACTTCGATGGATTGATTCTCGATTATGAGGGGTATCAGATCTTCTACCATCTCCTCGTAAGTTTCTCCTCCGCCTCCGTGACGTAATATTTTTATGTCGGTTATCTCACCTTCTTTTACGGTGACTTCCGCCTTTATAAAAGAATGCTCTCCTACGTAAACACCGTCTTCATAAGACCCATCCCAGGCATAAACTCGAGAAACAAAAATTATAAAAAACGACAAGATCGAAACATAAACTCTTTTCATAAAATCCTCCCGTCCGTAGTCCTGTCCTATCCGGCACTCCACTGCATTTTAATATCAAGGACGGGGGTAGAATCAACGGCGTCCAGTCCCTCGACATAAAGAGTGGCATCTTCTATTTTCAATAGCCTGACATTTTGAATACCTATCTTCGATAACCTGTACGGCGTACGGGAAGCAAATACCCCTACTTTCTTCCCATCCAGTCCCCTGTTAAATAAAGACTTAACGTAATCTGACTCATGCAGATAGTAAACGATCGTAATAATCTTTTCTTCCTCAAGTTTATACAGGAAAGGTTTCTGAGAAACGAATAACTCTATGCGTGATACACCCTCTTCACCGGATACACCAAAACCTTTATCGGCGCGCCTGAGCCCGTTTTTAATCATGCCTATCGGATAAATCTTAAAAGGCTCCGCGTCCCCGTAGATACATTTTACGCAAACAGGCAAATCGTCGATAATCAACATTTCGCCGCTGTCGACACCCTTCCCGCAGCGTGAACAAACATTAATGCTCTTATTGTCTTTTACCATATACGGTAAACATTATAACACCAAACAAAAAACCTATGTAATTTATCTGTCCCGGGGGATACCGAATGGTGTGCTGGCTCATTAAAGAACTATTTAGGAAATGACTCGGCAATATTATTCATACATGCCTCTCATATGTTCTCTTTTCATCATATGCTCTCCCTCTTCTGTATGGAACATGTATCCTTTGCCTTTTTTGCCATAGTTCCCGTAGCCATATTTGTAATGTTTCTTGCTTTCGTATATCTCTTTAAGATCATCCATCTGATTTTCCGTAAGTATATCCTTGAGGTCTACGTAAGACTGAATCAATGTCTTGGTTTTATTGTTTTTAAGGTTATACTTTTTATCTATCAGGGTATTTACCTTATCAATGTCAACCCGGTCTCTCATCAGTTCGGCCTTAACATCCAGAAGAATCGTCTCGATTTCTGCTTTCTTCATGATGCAATCTTTCTTTGTTTTGACTTTAAGGGCGAGTATTTCGTCGAACTGCGCGTCGGAAAGACCTAATTCTTCCTTTTTTTCCAAAGCAATATGCATTTTTTTGAGGATTTTATCCCCTAAATTCTTATCCTTGCCTTTTGCCGCGGCTATTCCCGTTGACAGATACATTACCGAGCAACAAAGAGCCAGGCCTACGAATATTCTCTTAAACATTTTAAACTCCTTCCTTTTTAAGGGCGTGGACTACAAGCGCCTCATTTGAACATAAGACAAATCTCTCACGTCGAATAATACTTCATATCGTACTTCTCGTTACTCAGCAGGATTCTCCGCCGGATTTCTCTTTCATTGCTTCGCCGCAGCATTCTTCCTTTTCCTCTGATTTTTTTCCGCGGCTTCCGCATTCATACTTTTTCTTCTGTTCTTCCGACATATCTCTCACCTCCTTCCGTTTTTAAACACTGCGACTATTTTAAGTCAAAAATAAAGGGACGGGCAATGCCTCCCCTCCCTTTATTTTTGATTTATTTCGTGATACAACTGTAAAATTATTGATGAAAAAATATTATATATTGTGAGTTCTTAAGAATGGGTTTTAAAAAATCCGGCTTACATCTTATCCGATACATCCTGAGCGGCCAATACTATGGGATACATGGTCGGCGCGCTTGTCAGGTATGGGTGTGTGGCCATCTGAAGGGTCTCAAGTTCTATGGCTGAGATCCTCTGCTGGATACCCAGTCCTATAATGTTTATTATCTCGCTCGCGGACATGCCTCCGGCGACTTGTCCTCCCATCAATATACCTGATTGTTTCGAGAAAATCAGTTTAACTTTTATCTTGCTTACACCCGGAAGGTTCTTGGGATGTTTGTCTACGCCTTCGGCTTTACCCACGACTATCTCAAAGCCTTCTTTTTTGGCGCTATTTTCGGTAAGACCGGCAGAGCCCAGAACCAGGCCATCGACATACGTTGAGTATATGGCTATGGTACCTTTGTTTTCCCTTACTACTTTCAGTTGATAAAGATTGGCTCCCGCTATTCTGGCCTCGGCGGTAGCCGTGGAGGCCAGCATAACGGGCGCATCTTTCCTGGTGTAGAAATCCCTCTTACCGGCACAGTCGCCTACAGCGAATATATCCGGGTCTACAGTGCGCATATACTCATCAACCCATATGCCTTTACCTTTACCCAGATCCAGGCCCGCCTCATCGGCCAGCTTCGTGTCGGGCCTGGCGCCTATACCTAAAATAACGCTGTCTACCTTAAGCTCTTTTCCGCTATCAAATTTCACGGACGCTGCTTTATCTTTACCGAGCAGTTCTGTCACACGATTATTCGTCAGGACTTCCACTCCTTTAGCCTTTAACCTTTCCTCCACCAGACCGGAAAATTCCGCGTCAAAAGAATTCGCCAGAAGATTCGGTAATACCTCTGCCAAATAAACCTTTATTCCGCTTATCCCGGAAATCTCATCCGCGAATTCAACGCCTATAAAACCACCTCCCAATACCAATACGCTCTTTGCCTTTTTAACTTCTTGTATAAGATCCTTAAGATAACACATGTCCTTATGTATTGAGTATACGCCTTTTTTATCCATGCCGGGTATGGGTGGAACTATAGAATTCGAACCCATAGCCAGAATGAGTTTCTCGTAATAATACTTATTACCTGATTTGGTCAGGACCGTTTTTTCGGATCTTTGTATCTTTACCGCCTCGTCCAGAACAGATTTTATATTATTTTTATCCAGGCTTTGAGTCCCTAACTTATTGTCATCGGGAGTTTTTAAACTCGAGAACATGTACGGAATGCCGCATGGAACGACTCCGGTCTCGATATTCTTTAATACCGTGATTTTTTTATCAGGATAATATTTACTCGCCGTTACCGCGCTTATTATGCCCGCCGGGCCGCTGCCTATAACCAGAATATCCGTTTTGCTATCCACAGTTTCAAATCCTCCTTTTCTCCGATGTTATAACGACAAAGCCTCCTTTGCCGAAATCCTTTCGCGGTTTTTGTACCGATTGAATTTTATCCGGTAAGTCAAAAAGTGTCTGGCGATATTCGGGGCCGTTAAAGCCTTTTTCCCGAAGTAAACGCGCCAGCTCCGCTATGTTAAAAAAATTCGCGTTCTTATAGAATACGTTTTTCTTTTTACTATAATATTGGCCCAGGAAGCTGTTTTTATCTATGGCGCCTATTATCAGCTTTCCTTTATCTTTGAGGACCCTCCACGACTCTTCTATCATCTTTTGGGGGTCTTTTACGAAACAAATAGTGATAATAATAGCTATATAATCGAATGTGTTTTCAAAAAAAGGCAGGCTTTCCGCGTATCCCCAGCGGACATTCACCCCGCGCTTTTCCGCTATATCCAGCATATTCTTTGAGCAATCCAAACCTATTGTAATATTAAGAGGCCCAGCAAATCTCCCGGTACCCACGCCTATCTCAAGGCCCTTACCTTCTTCGGGTATCACCTCTTTTAACGCCTCGAGTTCCGACAGATAGGCGAATTTATTTTTATCGTACCAGGCATCGTATCTTTTATAATAAACGTCGAATACTTTGCTCATATTATCCATCCGTCATAAAACCTTTTAACATGATCGTGAGCGACTCCGTCCGCCGTTAATTTTTCAAAGTCTTCCCCGGAAAAAGAAAACCTGTAACTTTCGCAATATGTCATCAGGGTATCGTAAGCCAGCGTGATTTTCTTGAACATATCCTCGCACTTTTTCTTATCTTTATCCCCGCATCTGTCCGGATGATAGTTCAGTACCAGTTTCTTATAGGCCTTTTTTATCTCGCTTATCGTAGCTGTTTCTCCCAGGCCGAGTATTTTTCTGGATTCGTATATTTTTTGGAAGTTCTTCATTTTAACACCTTTTTTCCGTAATTTTATTTACCTGCTTTTTCCCCTTACCTTCACGCCTTTTTTTCGTAATATATCCGTCCTGCGCTTGGAGCATTCGGGGCAGTAGAATTTGGGTTCGGATTGCCTCCTGTCGTAATTCGGAGCCAGGACAAGTCTCCAGAGGTTTGTTTCTTTGCCGCAGTCATCGCACACACCTTTGTCCTTGAAATGCCACATCTCCACAGCTTTTGAGGTAAATATAAACCTGTCCACCCAGAAAAAAATACCGCCGCCTATTAAATTCGCGGTTACGGTCGGTAATAAACCCGCTCCTAACTGCCTTATTACCAGCCATAATAGAGGGGTGCTCAACTGCCATCTTAATAAATAAAGTATAAATCTTTTCATGAAACCGGCTATGGCGCTTTTCTTATTATCTTTTCGATAATCTCATCTATAATTACCGCTGATTTTTTATCCTTATCGAACGAAACAAAAGGTTTCCCGGAATCCCCCGATTTGACAATGAAAGGTTCCAGCGGGATCCTTCCGAGAAAAGGCACTTTTAGGTCCAAAGCGGCTTCTTCCGCTCCCCCCGAACCGAACAGATCGATGGATTCTCCGCAGTAAGGACAAACAAAACCGCTCATATTCTCTATGATACCTAAAACGGGTACTTTTAACTGTTCGGCGAATAACACACTTTTTCTCGAATCGAGAATAGCCACGCTCTGCGGCGTAGTGACCACGACGGCACCTTTTAAGTCGGGGATAAGCTGACAAACGCTCAAAGGCTCGTCTCCTGTGCCCGGCGGAGAATCCACTACCAGGTAATCCAGGTCTCCCCAGTTAACGTCGCTTAAAAGCTGCTTAATCGCTGCCATTTTCAGCGGACCGCGCCATATGACCGGACGGGTAGAGTCGAAACCCACCAGGGCCAGACTCACGGCTTTTAAACTCGGCAAAGGCGCGGCGGGTTCTATCCCCAGGTCCGATTGTTGTAATTTCACGTTTTCTATGCCCAGCATCTTGGCGACGTTGGGCCCGTGAATATCCACATCCAGTATGCCCGTTTTATACCCCTTCATGCATAACCCATAAGCCAGATTAACGGAAACGGTAGTCTTACCGACGCCTCCCTTGCCGCTTATAACAAGCAATTTATTTTTTATCCTGGACAGGTTTTTCTTGAGACGTTTTTCCTGTTCCAGACTTTCTTTGTTTTTCCCGTTTTCCATGTTGATCATCCCTTAATCAAAACGGCTATAAACACCGCGTATTAAAGAAGAGTCTCTATCTTTTTCCGGATTTCATTTTTGGGCATCATTCCTACGATTTTATCCTCGATCTCCCCGTTCCTGAAGATCAACAGCGTGGGGATACCCATGACATCATAATGTGAGGCGGTGTCGGCGGCCTCATCGATGTTAAGCTTACAAACCTTCAGTCTGCCCTCGTATTCAACGGCAATTGCCTCTACCGCCGGAGCTATCATCTGACAGGGCATGCACCACCCGGCCCAAAAATCCACTAATACCGGTATATCGGACTCCAGCACTTCTTTCCCAAAGTTTTTATCGGTCACTCTTACTGTCATATAGATTTTCCTCCCCGGACCGGTACGGCTTCCCGGATTTCTCAATGGCCCGAAATATCCACCGCATCTCCTACTTTTACCTCTATGAAATTATCCCCGTATTTTCTTTTAAAAATATCCTCAGCATCGGCACCGCTGCAATGCGTAGGCCCGGCTTTTTCTATGCCCATGCCCCTGAATTCTTCCGCAATGCCTTCTATGACGCGTTTATCGCATCCACGCAGATGAAACCCCCCGAAGACCGAATAGATACTATCATCCGGAAATCTTTCTTTTACCGTCTTTATCATGTTCACGACACCCGGATGAGCGCAACCGGTCGCTATGCTGATTCCTCTCCCTGTCCTTACCAACAGTGCTTGTTCGGGCATGTATATCCCGTGATATCTGCCGGGTATTTCGCCGCTGACAAAAATATTCCTCGATATTTCCATAGGCTCATGTGTCTCGACCAGAATACCGCCCGAATCCTTTACTTTCTTTTTGAATCCCGGGCCGAACCTCGGGCAGGCACAGACCGTCAATCCTTTTTTTATCTCCAGCAGTTTCCAAAGCCCGCCCGTATGATCCCAATGATCATGGGAAATCACCACTGACTCTATTTTATCCACATCCGCTTCGAGGTTTCTAAGGTTTTCGACAAGCCAGTCGCCGTGCTCGCCCGTATCAAAAAGTACTTTCTCGTCGAACAGGATAGACACGCCCCATCCCGTACGCAGATCTTCTCTTTCGGTGGTTTTATCAAAAACAATCTCCGCTTTCATTTTTAAATCAGCCCCGGATCATTTTGGTACCGCATTTAGGACATTTTGTGGTGTTGCATGGAATGCCCGGTTTATGCGGCACGGATATATTACAGACAGGGCAAATACAAATTCCCGTGGGCCCGCCTCCGCGGCGGTTAGCTCCTCTTCCCATTCCGCGTCCTGTACCGAAAGGACCTGTTCCGTCTCCGCCCGGCATACTAATCACCTCCTTAATCTAACTAATGATAATCATTCTCACTAAGTATATAAAAAAATATATGCGCATCTTATTTTTTAGCCCTGCATTTACCGCAGAGGCCGAAAAAATCTATGCAGTGGTTCTCGATTTTAAAGTCGTACTTCCTGGAAAGGCTTTTTTCTCTTTTTTTGAGAAACCCCTTTTCGTTTTCTATGGATTCGGAATAATCTATTACGGTCTTACATTTTTTGCATATTAAATGATGATGATGGTTCTCCTCCGGGCATTGGGCTATCTCATACCTCGATTTATCGTCACCCGCATCAAATTTCCATATCAGACCCGTGCGCGTCAGTAACTCAAGATTGCGGTATACCGTGGCCAACCCCAAAGCCGGATAACGCCCGGAAGCTTTTTTATAAATCTGATCTGCGTCCAGATGAGAACCCGCCTTATCCAACGCTTCAAGAATAGCCTTGCGGGGTTCCGTCAGCCTGCAGCAACAGGCGCTCAGTCTCTCGCAGTAACCGTTTAATTTCGAACGTTTCTTTTTTGGCATCATGTCTCCTATTGAGAATTATTCTCATTAATATAATTAGTGTATCATCGCTTATTAAAGTTGTCAAATGAATTGTGCGCTGCCGGGACCAAAATAGTGGAACTGCCAAATCCCCGCGCAAGTGGCGATAACCGCCGCCAAAAAAGACGCTATTAGAAACAATACGTTCTCAGGCATATATTAACTTATATATGGATGTCTTTTGGCAAAAGTATAGTAGAAAAAACAAGCCCTTGCAATTTATTCCATCGCAACGGCTTACATAAATCCCTCCCTGAATGGAGTTATTTTTTATCCGAAGAAAGCCAGTCGTATGAAACCCTGGGGCCGGTATTCCTGAATGAATCCCAGAATAGTTTCGTCCGATACGCTTTCTTGTGCTTAGACAGACACTCGTCGATCTGCTTTGCGAGAAAATCCAGATCCCGCCGCAAAATCTTCTGGTCTTCGTTCTTTTTTTCGGTGTTCGGTATCACAAGCACGGAAGAACCCTGATAATTAATCAAACCATACATAAACATATAACACCTCCTTTCTTTAATATTTCCGTTTCCGGTAAAGCGCAGTTTACACACCGATTGTGAAAACAATATGTAAGTATTTTAAATTATTTGTGAATTTAACAATAAAAGGTAAGCATATAAACATCCTTTACGTTACTCTCCTCTCTTTAAAGAAAAGAACTAATTGCACACTTTAGGTAATACCTAAATCGTGCAAAATTAAAACCTAATTATTCCATTTCTTTCTAACTTGTTTAGCGTAACTTCGACTACCAACTTATATTCTTCGACATTCGGGCATACTTTATCAGCAGGCTTTCGCAAAAAAACCGGGGTCTTAAGATTGATTGACCCCTCCCTATGGGGATATCCTTATTATATCAATATATAAGAGAGGCTCCCTTTAAAGAGGCCTCAGGCCATATCTAAAGGCTCGAGGGTTTGATTTAACGGGATCTAGATTTCAGAGGGGTGCAAAAATTATGAGAATGGTTAAATCTTTTAAACGTTACTCAGAAAGCGCCTTATTTGATCATGATTCCCTGCCAACACCGCGATGCATTTTTCTCCTTCTTTTCTTATAATAACACGAATATTTCCTTCTACGCCAGCCTCATAGTAAGGTTTGCGTAGTTGTTTATAAAAAAATCTCGGAGCTATTTTCTGTGCGTCTATCAAATTACAACCTTTGGAATAATAAATATCCAAGGATTCCAGAATCAATCCCACTATCTTCTTTTGTTCCTCACTTAGATTCTTGAGACTCCTCTGAAAAGAAGGTCTGGAATAGAGCTGTAACGGCATTAATCAATTTTTCCTTTTTTTAAATTGTTAACATACTTCTTAGACACTCGTTTTTCTTCCCCTTTTTCTCTAATTGCAAGAATATCTAATTTCTCATACACATCTTCCGAGAAGATCTTTTCCTTTGCCTCAAGAGGAATAAGTTCGATTCTATTATTGGAAACTACTATATCAAAGATAGTCCCTTTTTTCAGATCCAGAATATCTGCTATTTTCTTAGGTATTGTTATCTGATGTTTTTCCGTCATCTTAACTGTCATCTCAATTCACCTCCCAATGCAAGTATATCATATAATAAGAAAATAGTAAAGTAGTAAAATAAGAATTTCTTACTTTTTTGTAACTTATTGTAAATAAAACCCTCCCCGGGTAAATATTCTGTATAATAGTATCTTTGGGGACAGCCCTTTGCATATTGCCCTATTATAGCGATATATATGGCAATTTAGAGAGGCCCCAGGCCATGTCTAAATGCTCGAGGGTCTGGTGCTTCGACTTCGCTCAGTATAAATTTAACAGGATCTAGGTTTCAGAGGGGCGCAAAAATTATGGGGATTAGGTGTTTTTATTGATTTTCTGACCATTTTGTTTCAGCCACTTTGATATGGCTTTTTTATCTTTTGTCTTTTTGGCTATTTCCATAACAAATTCATAGCTTTTATCTAAAGAGACTTTTATATCATATCCGTTCAGATTCAACAATATTCTCATAGACATGTAGCCTGTACGCTTATTCCCATCAATAAAAGGATGATTGCAAATTAAAGAATGCCCCAAAGCAGCTGCTTTTGAGAAAATATCAGGATAGAGATCCTTTCCCCCAAAAGTAGCCTTCGGTCTAGCCAAGGCAGAATCGAATAATTTGCTATCCCTTATTCCTTTGGAACCACCTGTCCGGTCAATTACCTCATTATGAATAGCCAAGATTTGACTTGCATTTAGATAGGTCATGTTTCGGCTAGCATACTAAGAAGATTTTTATCTTCTTTAACTCTCTTTTTTACAAGGTCCAAAAAATCCAAAGACACATTTTTCCTGCTCAACTCTTCAATCAGTATCTTTACAGCTTGTCTGATCAAAACGGCCTGAGGAATATGGGTCTTTTCGGAGATTTCCTTAAGGGCCTTTACTTGTTCTTGTGTAAGCTTAGTAGAATATTGAACTGTGGACATCTTTATCACCTCCACTGCAAGTATACATGTCAAGTATTGTCTTGTCAAGTTTTTTTCAAAAATTCCTTCTCCCCGGGCGGATATCTCAGGGAACCCTTTTATGGAGTAAAGTTGCCACGGAACTGGACAAAGCACGCCGAAATAGCCTTAAAATCACCCTCCCCGAGACCCCCAAAAATCCGAACTTTTTCAGCATAACAACATACATTGGCCTGAATAACAAGAAAAACGGGGAAAGGTGGAGTATTCTACTTTAAGCAAATACAAAAAACATCAAAATACAAAAAACATGTTGACTGACACTACGATTTGTTTTAGTATATTTACATAT
>CAZEGO010000003.1:0-28616 GCA_964511955.1 uncultured Planctomycetia bacterium
TACCTAGACTGAATACCGGCGCCCTGTAGCCTGGTGTGTCCGGCGCGAAAACACGGTGAGAGTACATGATAAGTCCGGGAAAAGCCGGGCCCAGATAATAAAGAGGGATATCGTACTGAATTATTCCCGCCAACTCTCTTAGCCTGAGAAAATCGCCTTTCTCTCCTTCCTCTGACGGTAAAACTTCTCCTATCAATAATTTAAGTTTTCCGCCGTACAGAGAAAATTCCCCCTTTCTTACGTCCACGCCCCTGAGATTATAACCTTTCAGCCCAAAATTATCCAGTTTCATGGCAAGCGCCAGATAATTCTCCTGATCTCCCGACCAATGGGCAAGCCAAAAGGTATTTGACCGCGCCAAAAAAGCCGAAAATAATATTGCTGCAAGAATTACATAACTGATTACGTTCTTTTTCATGTTTTTCTAAGAAGCATGATTGCCGCCGTCAGGCACGCTACGCCCAAAAAAGTTACGGCAAGCCCGACTTTAAAAGAAACCGGGTTATACGTCCATTCAACCACGCTTTTTCCCTCCGGAAGCTTCACGCTGCGCAAACATCCTCCGTAAATATCCCATTCTTTCTCTTTTCCGTTTACTACAGCTTTCCATCCCGGAAAAGCCAGGTCACTTAACACCAGCCTGTCTGTTTCGCTTGCGTTATAGATTTTACATATTATTTTGCCGCCGTTCATATCCTGCAAAAACACGTCTCTCTCGACCCTTTTCCCGTTTTCGGAGACAATATAAGCTCTTCCCGCAAAATTCTCGTTTTCCAGGACAGAATACAGATGTTTTCTCATATCGCCCTGATAAAGTCTTATATCGCTTCTCCTATTCCATCCTTTTCTCAGTTCCGGAGGGACCATATCCTCTACGGTTATGGGCTCGATAAGGAATTTTACTCCGTATTTGGACAGCAAATATGAGTCCGGGTTTTCGAGCCTGAGGCTGTGATAACCAAGCTCATCAAGGCCGGCCAACAGACCTTCTTTATCCTGCAATGTGTGCTTAAGATTACGGTTATAGGCGCCTTCGGCGAAAGGCATTACCCTCACACCGGACATGGATGCCGTTTCAATTCTATTCTTTGAATAAGTAGTGAGCCTGCCGTCTCCCGCGTCCGAACCGACATGATAAGAAAGAAGGATGTAGGTAAGGCGTTCGGTTTTTATAAGATAATTAAACTGGCAACAGAAAGACGAGACATGAATAAGTGCCAATACAGAGTTCTGGATAAACAATATAGTTATTAAAACTAAAGCCGCATTTTTATTCCTTCCCTGAAGATAACGGAAACCCGCGCCTGCCATATATCCCAACGCCAGGGCAGGAACAAAAAGCCCTCTAAGAGGATCCATGTATCCCAGAACACGGATATTCAAGGCGGATAATATGTTAAGAACTCCGTAGAATAACAAAAAAATTAAACTCATCAGAGTAAAACGGGTCATCTTCTTCCGTTTTCCTTCTAAAAAACCCGCGAGTGAAAGGATAACCGCCGGGATTCCTATGTAAAAATAATACGGAGGGTAATTGTGTTCTGTTATAAAAAAACCTCCCAGCGATGCGCTGATAATGTTATACAGGGCCGGAAAGAACTGCACGCCATGCGTCATTTCCTTCCGCGCGGAACGAAAAAGCCATTCTATCAGGGGAACTGTATGCAATGCGTTAATCATTAATAAGGAAACAACAAAAAAACCCCACGCTGAAAAAAATCCTATACTTCGCTTCTTTTTTTCGATGACAGCTGCCAGGTAAAAAGACAGTCCGACCGCCATATAAACAAAGATATCAAGGCTTATCGACAGAGAGGCGACGGCCATTATAAGGCCGAGACCTGTAAGATATCCCGCTCGCCTACTGTCCAGCCATAATTTTAAAAATACAGCGGAGAGAGGAAAAAGCGAAAAAGCCAGCATAAAAGGATAGTAAGAATGCAGAAAAAATACGGGCCCTGCGAAACAATAAACCGCGCAACCCACACCCGAACCGAGCCGGTCCAGGCCGTGGGTCCTGAAAAAAAGCCATGAACAGAATAAAGTAAGCAACAGACAAAATAAGACGGAAAACGTATTCGCCCACTCCGGCAGAAGAAAAAAATACGGAATCATCAGGATCGTAAAAGGCGAGCATTGCGACGAGAACATCGACTGGCCGAGATTTATGAAAGGGTACCACATAGGCACTCGTCCTGCCGCATAATTGTCGGCCGCGTACTTGTAGTAACCAAGATATTTTATGGTGGCGTCGGAGAGGTTTACAGCTACGGAATTCCTGAAAAACAAGGGATAATACAGGACAAAAGTTATTAACAGGGTTATAAAAACGGTTAATGCCAGTTCTTTTTTGCGAGGAAAATATGGTCTCATCTACAAAACATTATATTATCGCAACGAATATTTTTCAACATCTTAATACTGGGAAGCCGGGAAGTATTGATTGCACCGTTATTGCGATTCACCGCAGACGAATGAACAATCTCAAGGTTTTCCGACAACAAACACGAATCGTGAAAATTAAGTGATATTGGACGAATCGAAATAATATTTGACAATCATACCCCTTTGGGTATAGCATGGGTATATGAGAAGAATATTATCGTTAATTATAATATTTTTTATTGCTGCTAACGGCGTTTCACGGGCCGATTATATGTTTTACAACGGCGAGGACTGGGAAAACATAAAGGCTAACGGAGAAGAATCGGAGGCAAAAGAACTCCTGATAAAAGCCGTCCAGGGAGCCAGTATACTGAGCGGCGCCCCCATATTACCGTTGAAGACTAAAGAACTCTCCGTCTATACCGGGATTCTGAACGATTTCTACGGTAAACAGGAAAACCTTCGGATACCTTTTTGTTTCGCCCTGAAAATAGCCAGTATGAAAAAGCAGAACCTGCCCGAAAAGCAGATAAAAGTCTATAAAACGGCTATAATAAAAAAATTGGATGCAATATGAAAAAAAACAAGCTGAAACTATTATACATAATACTGCCCGTAGTAATTCTGGTTTTAATATCGATAATATCGATTCGTGCAAATACGAACAGCGTTTCCGAGATGCCGTCTCTGGCTAAGCCCCGCTCGGTTATTTTTAACGGACGCGACTGGAATTATATAGAAAAAATGGATATGCCGGAAATGGAAAAAATGAATCTTAAAGCTTCCCTGCTGAGAACCACGCTCGAAACAGGCATAATAAACAACAACCCCCTGATAACCCCCACCGACCCTCTGGGTACCTATCTGGAATTCGTAGACAGATTCTATAAGGACGACACTAATATCCAGGTTCCCCTGGCCTTTGCTATGAAGATAGCCGATATGTCGGGAAAAGGTGTCTCCGACGTGGCCCTGGAGCGCTATAAAATGGCTCTTTTGCGAAAATTGAAACAGGCTCGGCTGATAAAATAATAAATTGCGATATAAAAAATGTCTTCATATTATTATTTCCGCCGCTTTTCTTATGGCGTCATCGGTTAAATCCGAATCTATAGCCAAACAACCGGAGAAATTCGACATAGACCTTAAGAGCCTTCTCGGGCCGTCTTCCGAAACCGGAGTAAGCCGCGACACCCCCTATGTAAAACCTTACGTGGAATTCCTGCGTCAAGTGTACGATAAAATGGACAACGAATACTATCTCCCCGTCCCAGAAAAAAAATACAACGATTTCGTGGATTACTTTATAGATAATATACTGTCGTGCCTCCGAAACAAAAGCAATACGCTTGATAACGTCAGGTACCTGGGCGCGGGGCTTCTTGTAAAAAGACTGAAAGACCCTTCCGACATCTTCACGAATTTCTATCCCCCTTTCGAAGCCGAGGAATACAAAAGCGAGGCTCTCGGATACGAGCTCGGAATAGGAATAGACGGTCGTATGACCGATAAAGGCTATCTCATAGAAGACGTCGAGATCAGGTCAGACCCATACAAAAAGGGTATAAGGCTCAATGACATTATCCTGGAAGTCGACGGAAAACCCGTTTTTAATATAGGCGAGAATGAACTTGAATCCCTTTTTCTTTCGCCTCTCGGAGTCTCGATGGAGCTGAAAATATTATTCGCCTCAACGGGTAAAACCTCAACAGTACAAATAGACGTGGTGGAATTTTTCAAAGAAACCCTTTCCACCGTATCCACCGGTATCCCGGGTCTTTTCTATATCAAAATAAATCAATTCAACAGGAAAACAGGGGATGACTTTAAAAAAGTAATGACTTATTTCATCATTAAAGGGATGCGCCGTCTGATAATAGACCTGCGCGGCAACGCGGGAGGCCCTCCTCTCGCAGCCAGGGATATAGCGGAATTCTTTCTGCCTAAAAGGGCTCCGTTGTTTTACTTCCAGAGAAAAAACAGGCCTAAAGTTTACTTAAAGACCGAAAGCTCCCCCTTCACTTTCAAGGGGGAGATAGCTATATTGATCAACGAAGAGTCCGGAAGCGCCTCTGAACTGTTCTCCGGGACGCTAAAAGCCTATGACAGGGCCATATTGATAGGAGAACGCAGCGCGGGGAAAACTTTCCTTAAAAGCATGTTTAAATTCGAAGACAATTCCATGCTTCTTCTGACTACTTCTCTCGCCTATTTATATAACGGCGAACGGTTTAATCCCGAAGGGCTGAAGCCCGATTTCGAGGCCCCCGAAAAACAGGTAAACCTGTTCGGATTCGTCTCGAAATGCATGGATTCTTACTATGAAAAAAAATAAGACATACCTTTACGTTATATGCGGGATAATAGCGCTCGGTATATCTCTGTACATGAGGACCTTGCCCTATGCGGAACAGACAAACACGAAAATAAAAAAGGCCGTGCTCGGCTTCACGTACACCAAAATGAAGGCTGATATAAGGAAGCATGTGGACGAAACGTATCCAGAGATGAGCGTGGCAGAGAAAAGGCAGCTCACAAAGACATATCTCCGGAATATGGCTCGGGAAAACAGGGATGAAATACGAAAATTCCTGCACGACAGCGCGAAAAAAATAAAGAGCAATATAGGCGAAGCCGCGCGAAACACTCATCTGATAGCCGCGGACTCTTATCATTATCTGGGGCTTACCAAAAACATAAGAGACAGTGGCAGAATAAGCGATCGCATAAAAAACGGGTTGTATTATAATCCTCTTATGCTGGCTCCTCACGGCGGCTGGTATATGTTTGACCTCCATCCGTACGCAGGGTGGTTTACACACAAAATACTCTCTTTATTCAGACACGGAATAGCCCTGGAACAAAGCGTCGCCTACACCTCTCTCTTTCTCACGGTCCTAGCGTTTTTAATATTTTCGATGTTCGGGTTTAGGGAAAACATACATCCCGTGCCTTTTTTTACCGCGTCTTTCTTTTTTCTCCTATCTCCAATGTTTTTCCAGAGAAGCCTTCTGGGCTGGTACGATACAGACCCTTATAACGTTATATTTCCTCTGGCAGCCGTTTTTATTATCTTTCATATTATAGACACCGGACATAATTTCAAAAAAACGCTTGCCATGACAATCTGTCTTTCCGCTGTTACCGGCATATATTCATTGTTCTGGAGCGGATGGGTTTTTATGCCTGCTTCGGTAATTATTTCTTTTTTACTTATAATAGCGGCCGATGTTACGGGAAAGAAAAAAAATGAAATACAAAATAATTTATCTCTGCTTACCGTTTATGTCGGTTTAACTTTATGTACTCTTATAATACTGAAGGGTGTCGGCGGCCTGGCAAACGCTCTGCAGGGTACTTTCGGCAGAATATCCGCGTTCATGAGCGATTCCTTCAGAATATGGCCCGATTCTTTTCTTACGGTAGGCGAGCTTAAGAAGCCCTCGTTACTGAAAATTCTGGTCCTGGCCGGTGGACGCGTATTTTCCGTCGCATCGGTATTATACATGTTTTTTTGTGTCTTCAAGAAGAAATCACTTTATAAACACTTGTCTCTTCTGTCATTCGCGATAATACCTCTCTCTTTTTCGATGCGAGCCGAAAGGTTTACGATATTATTGACCATCCCGTATTCTCTCGGGTTCATGTTTCTGCTTGATGACGCGTACCGCCGTCTTACGCGGAAGGATTTTCCCGGAAAAAAAACGATAGCGGTAACCGCCGGGTTTATCCTGATTATTTCCCTGCCTGTTTTCTCGGCCTGGCAAATGGCTTCGAGAAAACAACCGATGATATACAACGACACATGGGATAAAGCCATGAATTACATAAAAAATAACACTCCGGAAGATGCGATAATAAACACCTGGTGGTCTCCGGGCCATTTCATAACCTCCATGGCCGAAAGACGAGTGACTTTTGACGGCGCTACGCTTGAAAAACCGGTAGGCTACTGGATAGCCAGAGCCTTTATATCGCGCGACGAAAAAGAGGCTGCCGGCATATTGAGAATGCTTAATTCCTCGGGAAACAAAGCTTATGACTTTCTCTCAGAAAAGGGCTTTTCTCCTTTTGAGGCCGTAGATCTTATAAACTCACTTGTACGTCTTTCCCGGATCGAGGCAAAGAGACATCTTGTCAACTATATTCAAGAACCGAAAGACATAGACTCGCTGCTATCTTTTACGCACGATACCAGCATCCCCCCGGGCTATCTGCTGTTATACAACGACCTTGTGGAAAAAGCCCTTGCGCTCTGCTTTGTGGGAAACTGGGATTTTAAAAAAGCTACCGATTTTAAGTCTCTAAAGAAAAAAAATCCCGAGCTGGCCGCCAAATTCATAAAACAACAGGCCGGAAATAACTACATAAAATTCCTGTGGGCCATTGCCGGAGGACCGGTCTTTTACGAAAAGGAATCTTTTGAGATAAGACGGGAAAACGGTCTTATACATTTTTCAAACGGCATATGGGTTGATCCCGAAACAAAGGAATGCGGCCTGAAAGACAAAAAAGATTTCAAAGGAGACGTCAAAAGCATAGTTTATGTTGAAGACGGGAATATAAAAGAAAATATACTGAGCCGGAGCTCCTCAAGGCTTTCGGTGGTCTTAATCGAAAAGGATGGCTCTTACTCGAGTGTGATGGCCGACAGGAAACTCGCGAACTCCCTGCTCTTCAAATTATACTATCTGAAAGGTAAAGGCCTTTCACACTTCAACCTGACCTTCGATGAAAAAGCCCGAGAAACTGAAACAACTATACTGCTCTATAAGATAAATTTCTAATCTATTATCCCTTTTTTCTTCAAATAGTTTCTTATTACGAGGGCCACGAAGGCGTTTCCTTTCGGAGTGTAGTGTTGGCTACATAATTCTTTTATGGGCGGGTATCCGGCTTCGGATCGCGGATAATATTGTAATAGATCAATGTAGTGATAGTTTTTTCTCTTCAGGTATTTTAATAAAGTGTGATACCTCGGGACGCCTGTTTTTTTATAATCCCTGAAGTCACCTTTTTCGGGCAGGATAAGGAATACAGGCATCGCGTTATTTTTTTTCGCTTCCTCGCTGAACCCGTCGCATATTTTCTCCATCACCCGGTATTCCTCGAAATCGGGATTGTAAACCAGGTTCCTGTATTTCTCAAAAAATTCCCTGTCATACATGGTTTCGTTAAAAACCTTATCCTTGGTAAAGTTATATAATAATACTTTGAAAAGCCTTATCGTAGCCAGAAAATCAAACATGCCTTTCGCGTAACCTTTATTCGCGAAAAAATAATCTTCCTGGCCTACGTCTGCCATGAAAGAAGAATCTAACAATTTTACATAATCGGCTTTTCGGCGTAAAGGGTTCTCGATAAGTTTCAGTTCGTTGTTTTTTATGGTAAATCGCGGTTTAAGCCACCACCCTCCGACCTCTTTCTGTCCTCTTCTGAGCAGCCACGTCCTGTATAGATTTACGTTTCTCTTTATGGTATCCGGCCCTATTCCCAGAATGACTACGTCCGGATGGGCGAGAAAGCCCTCCTTCCTGCAGCGCAAAAAAGACTGGTCTATACCGTAACCCGGTACCCCGTAATTCAGGACCTCGCACCCGGGAACGGCTTTCTCAAGATAATACGGCCAGGTCGCGTCATCCGCTACGTCCGTACAGAAAGTAAAGGAGCATCCGAATACCGCTATCCTGAGAACATCTTCCGGGGGATTAGGGTTGTATTCTCTGGTGCTTCTCGTACCTAATTTATTTATGGTTATGGCATAGCCCGCGGCCGGATCCTCTGTGGCAATATCCGGCGAAACCGTCCATCCAAGATCGGGATCGAATTTATAAAGCTTATTCTCGAGTTTATCATTAAGAAACTGTTCGACAAAATGCCTCTCATGCCTGCTGATTTCGGCCGAGACCGGTAAGTATTCTATGATCTTAAAGCATTTAAGGCAATAAAGAGAAAAGTAAGACGATAATTCTATACAAGCGGCAAGAAAAATAACATATGCTAATAAAAATATTATCTTCTGCTTATTCATAAAAAACGGTAGACGTCTCGCACTTAAAATCCTGTTTCCTCGCTTACTATAAAATTAGGTCTTCCTTTTACCTCATCGTATATGCGAGCCAGGTACTCGCCTATTATGCCCAGTATGAAAAATAAGATACCGAACATGAAAAATACGCTCACTATTATCGAGGTATGACCTGGTACCTCCCTTCCTACCGTCAAAAACAGGATAAGAAAAGTTATCATGAGCGTGAAAGAAAAAAGGGATATGAATATGCCCAGGAAAGTAATAACCTTTAAAGGAAAATAAGAAAACGAAAAAATGCCGTTCATGGCCAGTTTAAAAATAGACCCTAAGCCGGCTTTTGATTTGCCGGCAAAACGCTTTGGTCTTTCAAAATCCACCCCGGCCTGCCTAAACCCGGTCCAGGCTATCATACCTCTCATAAATCTGTTTGTCTCCTTTAGCGAATTTACGGTATTGACTACTTTACGGCTTATAAGCCTGAAGTCGCTGACATTCCTGGGAAACAGCCCTTTTGTCAGTGCGTTTATCACTCTGTAAAAAGAAGAGGCGAGAACTTTCCTGAGAAAGCTCTCGCCGTGTCTTTTAGTTATCACGCCGTAAACTATGTCATAACCTTCCTCGAATTTTCTTAAAAATTCTTCTATAAGCTCGGGCGGATCCTGCAGGTCAGCGTTCATTATCACTACGGCTTCGCCCTTTGAATATTTAAGCCCCGCAGTAATGGCATTATCGCACCCGAAATTCCTGGACAGCCTCAGTATCTTGACGCGCGTGTCTTTGGCTCTTTCCTTGTTCAGGATCTGATTTGAGGAATCACTCGAACCGTTCTCCACCATTATAAAATCAAAATCGTATTTATCCTGGTTCGAAACCACGGACCTCAGTCTGGATATAAGTTCCGGCAGAACATCCTGCTCATTATACACCGGGACGACTATATCAATTTTTTTTCTCATATATCCTCCGGTTCTCCCTGACCCAATCTATTGTTTTTTTCACGCCTTTCCTGAAATCCGTCCGGGCTTTCCATCCCAGAGTTTTTTTTGCTTTGGACATGTCGGCTTCCCAAACCTCCGGCTTGAGTCTTTTTTTTCTATCGTCGTTCGATTTCACTTCTATATCGCTTTCCGCTATATTCTTAATCTCTGTTACGGCCTTCCGAACCGTACGCTGCTCTCCCGATCCTATATTCAAAATGCCCAGCGAGGTTTTTCTCGAGGCAACCTTAAGAAAAAAATCAGTAACGTCGTCAATATAGACAAAGTCCCGAACGGCCGTGGGTGAATTTATCCTGTATTTTTTTTTGCCTTTCAATATCGCGAGTATAAATGAAATAATCAAACGCTCCCTTGAATCATAAGGCCCATAAACCGAAAAAGGCCTTATGGTGGTAATAGGTTTTTTCTGTTTTTCCGCCGTTCTTCCCGCGTAAATAGCGGAGAACGCCTTACTTATCCCATACATCGTAACCGGCTTAAGATCGTCTTTCTCGCTCATTTTTTTGCCTTTGAGGCCGTATTCGGAAGAACTGCCGACATTGATAAAATGACGGTAATCGACATCCGAAAGCGAATTAATCAAATTTATAGTGCCGTTGATATTTGTCGCGAGTATTTCCTCCTCTTTTTTCTGATTAGAAAACCCTCCGTAAGAAGCGCAATGAAAAATAAAGTCAGGTCTTATCTTTAAGATAATCTTCCTCAGGCCTGCATAGTCTCTCAAATCCACGCGGCTGATATGTATACTTTTCTCTATATCCTTGATTCTCCATTTGTCGGACTCCCCACGGATCAAAACGTTGATTTCCCCGAATCCGCGCGCTACCAGCCGCCTCGTTAAACAAGACCCTATAAAGCCCGTAGCCCCCGTAACCAGGGTGCGTTTATTTTTTAAAAAACGTCCTGAATCTTGATAAGACATAATCTATCATCTCCCGGGTAAGCCCCGGATACACGCCTATAAAGAAACTATTGTTCATCACGAAATCGGAATGTTTAAGTTTTCCCGATATTCTATGTTTTATATTTTTAAACGCCGGTTGCCTTATAATATTACCGCCAAAGATGAGCCTTGTTTCTATTTTCGAATCTTCCAGAAACTTTATGAGAGCGAGCCTGTCGACTCCTTCCCTGACGGTTATCGGAAATCCGAACCAGGACGGGTCGGATTTACCATGCCGCTCGGGCATAATAAGACGATCCGAAAGTACCGACAGCCCCCTGTAATATCGGATAAAATTATTTTTTCTCGCTTCTGTAAAGCTGCTCATTTTTTTGAACTGTTCTATTCCGACAGCGCTTTGCATTTCGGTAACTTTCAGATTATACCCTATGTTTGAATACACGTATTTATGATCGTACCCGAACGGCAAATCGCCTTTCTTTATGGAAAATCTCCTGCCGCAGCTGTTGCTTTGTCCGGTTCCACAATAACAGTCCCTGCCCCAGTCTCTTATAGAACGCGCTATCCTCCGGAGAGATTCATCGTTTATCGCGATACCCCCTCCTTCTCCCATAGTCATATGATGGGCCGGATAAAAACTGAAAGAGGACATACATCCGTAAGAACCCACCGGTTTGCCACCGTACAAAGACCCCAGCGCATCGCACGAATCTTCGAGCACAAGAAGATTTTTTTTCTTTGCCACCCTCATAACGATATCCATGTCGCATGGGTTTCCCAGCGTATGGGGTATAAATATTGCCCTGGTCTTTTTACCTGCGGCTTTTTCTATCAGGTCTGCGTTTATATTGTACGTTGCCGGTTCGACATCCGCGAAAACCGGAATAAGCCCGTGCTGGACCAAAGGCCCTAAGGTGGTAGGAAAAGTAACGGCGGGAGTTATCACTTCGTCCCCGGGCTTAAGTCTTTTTTTATAATTATCGGAGCACAGCGAGGCCACCATCAGTAGATTCGCCGAAGATCCGGAATTAACCAGCATAAAATCCCGCGAGACCATAAACTTCTTCAGTTTTTCTTCGAGCGATTCGCTGAACCGACCCGAACTGAGCCAGAAATCCAGGACAGATTCCACGGCCAGGCACATTTCCCTGTGGTCATAAACGCGTCCGGCATACGGAATCCTGGTCTTCCCGGGAACAAAACGGACAGGCTTATGATACTCCTTAAAATATCCCTTTACCTGTTTTTTTATCTCTTTCCTGAAATCGCTTTCTCTCATAAATGTTTTCTGTACCAGCTGATAGTCTTCTTAATACCTTCCTCAAAATTATACCTGGGTTTCCACCTGAAACTTTTTTTTGCTTTTTCGTAAGAAAGGTGCTGGTCTTTTATCTCACCGTAGGCCGCGTCGAGTATCTTGGGCGGACGAACTCTCTTTCCCAGGCTATCCGCTATCTTTTCGTAAACACCGAGCACAGTAAACCTTTCACCGGAGCTGAGATTGAACGGTTCGCCGTAAAGTTTTTTCCTGCCCATACTCTCCGCCAGAGTCATATAGCCATTTACCACGTCATCGACAAAAATATAATCCCTGGTATAAGTACCATCGCTTCTTACGATTAATATCTTTTCCTTTATTGCACATCTTATGGCATCCGGTATCAGTCTCGAAAAATTATAATCCCCGGGCCCGTAAATGTTCCCGCACCTCAGCACAGACACCGGTAAACCGTACGTCCTGTGATAACTCCTGGCCAATATGTCCGCGCAGCTTTTTGACGCATCGTATAAATTAAGGCCTTCGAGCGGAGTTTGCTCGGTATACGGCAGTTCCTCTGACGGGCCATATGCTTTATCGCTGGACGCGACTATAATTCCCTGTACGGACTTTTTGCTTCGGCAAGCCTCGAGGATGTTCCAGGTACCTTCTATGTTGGATTTCAAAGTCTCCAAAGGGTTCTTTTTGGATTCATTCACTATAGCCTCGGCTGCAAGATGAAAAACTATGAAGGGTTTCTCGGAATTTATTATGCGCTTTACGGTGGCAATGCTGGACACATCCGCTTTAAAACACTTTATCTTTTTTCTTACGTCCGATAAAACGGAAAGTTCTTTTCTTACTGTTTTGTCAACACCGAAAACACGCGCCCCGGATTTTACCAGAGCCCTGGATAAGCTGGATCCCACAAACCCCTCGTGCCCCGTAACTAAAACTTTTTTATTTCTCCAAAAACTCATGACGCGGCCGCCTTTCTCTCGGTTGTGCCCCGGTCCGCCGGCTTAAAGATCCGCGAGCATGTTGGACTTAAGCTCGTTGTCGGATAGCTGAGGGTCCTGCTTTTCTATGGGCATATCAACCGAAAGCTTGGGAAACACCTTATGCTTTCTTTTGATCTTTGCCTCAATGAAGACAGGGCCTTTTCCTTTAAACAGCTTTTTTATCTTTCGGTCCATATCCTTTTTATAAACCAGCCTGGATGAAGGAATCCCGTAAGCGGTCACAACTTTTTGAAAATTCGGACTGCTGTATCCCTTTACGGTGGACTGAAATCGGCTCTTAAAATACTGCTCCTGGAATTGCTTTACCATTCCGTAACAACGGTTATTAAGCAATAATATCTTTACCGGAAGGTTATAATGACGTACGGTCTCCAGCTCTTGTGCATTCAGTTGAAATCCTCCGTCCCCGCTTATTACAAGATAAGAAGAAGCCGTGCCGGTAAAAGCGGCACCTATCGCCATAGACAGAGCCGAACCCATAGCTCCCATGCCTCCCTGCGTAAATAAATTCTGCGAGGCTCCCGTCCTGAGGCTCTGGGCCGACCACATCTGGTTCTGCCCAACGTCTACAAAAACCGCAGTGTTCCCGGGCATGGATTCAGACAGCCTGGATATCAGAACGTTCGGTTCTATGCCGTCTTTGTCCGGAGTTCCGCAAATCGAATATTTCTTTTTATAACTCTCGGCCTTATTTTTCCACTTTTTTATAATTCTTTTGTCATATCTCTTAATGTTTTTGTTCAACATTTTCAATACATCTTTCGCATCCGCGTTTACGGGTATATCGGCCCTTATCTTATTGTTTAATTCCGCCTTGTCTATATCTATGTGCACTATCCTGGCGTCCCGCGCGAAGGTTACGGGACGAGTACCTGTCTGACGGGTATCGAATCTTGTGCCGACGGCTATTAAAAGGTCTGAATTGGCTACGGTAAGGTTCGCGCATCTATTGCCGTAAGTCCCTATCATACCAACGTAATTTTTATCTTTTCCCGGAAAAACTCCCAGGCCCATAAGAGTGGAGCATACCGGGATCCCGGTTTTTTTTACGAAGTCCCGCAGCTCTTTATATGCTCCCGAAAGCTTTGCTCCTCCTCCGATAAGAAGTACAGGCCTATGAGAAAGATACAATAATTTAACTATCCTGTGTATGGTTTTTTTAGATGGAGCTTTCATTCTTTTCCTGTTGGATTTAAAAAATTTTAATTTCCCCGGGATTATTTCGGATCTCTGCACGTTCATAGGTATGTCTAACAATACCGGCCCGGGGCGTCCGTTTTCGGCCAGATAAAAGGCTTTTTCCATACTATACCTTATCTTCGCGGGGTCGGAGACAAACATCGCCTCTTTCACTACGGGTTTGACCACGTTTATTATATCTGTCTCCTGAAAACCCATCTGACGTACAGGAGAATCGTATTTAAACTCATAAGTATTAACCTGTCCGGTAATGAACACACACGGTATGGAATCAAAAAAACATGAGGCTATTCCCGTTATAAGATTAGTTGCCCCCGGGCCGCTGGTTGCCATCGCCACTCCGGCTCTCCCGTTGACTCTGGCGTAACCCTCGGCCGCAAAAGCCGCGGCCTGTTCGTGATGCAGTGACACCACCTTTATATCTTTCCTGTCATATAAAGAGTCCAGGAGATGAGTAATGGCCCCGCCGCAAACCTCAAACACGTGTGTCACTTTACGCGAAACAAGGTAATCAACAATATAATCGGATACTTTCATAAAAAAACTTCCCGGAATCATCTTCTAACCTTGCCCCGCACCCGGTACGGGACAAGGTTTTAGTCGGTTTTTTAGTAGGTTTTGTCGAATATTTGTTTCCAGTTTTTTTTACCGGCTCTGTTTTCTTTTATCCAGGGGATACTGTTGTTATACCATAGATCGTTCAGAAATTTTCTGTCCCTTGGAGTATCCATACAGCACCAGAAATCATCGTGTTTATACACCGAAAGTTCTCTTGCCCCGGCCAGTTTTTCCAGCACGTCCCTCTCAAAAACACAGCCATCATCGTCTCTAAGGTATTTAAAAACTCCCTTCCCGAGAACAAAAAACCCGCCGTTGGTCAGGGCGGCACAGTTCACGGGCTTTTCCACGAACTTCACCACCGAATCATTGTCTTCGGAAAGCTCGCCGAAGCGCGACTTGTATAAGGGAAAAACCCCCGTCATGGTGGCGGTCTTTTTATGATTCACGTGAAACTCCAGGAGCTTTTTAATGTCTATGTTCGCTACCGCGTCGCCGTACGTCATCATAAAATCCGTCCCGTTCACGTATTTTTCTATCCTTTTTATCCTGGCTCCGGTTTTTGCTTCAAGACCCGTGTCCACCATGGTAATGTTCCAGTCGGGGACCGATGAGTTATGTATTTTAAAATTGGAATTCGTTAAATTCACCGTAAAGTCCGAATTCAAAACCGAAAAATTGAGAAAATAATTCTTTATAACATCGCCTTTATATCCCAAACATAAAATAAATTCCCTGAAACCGTAAGAGGAATAAAGAGTCATTATATGCCATAATATCGGTTTTTCGCCTATGGTAAGCATCGGTTTCGGAACGTATTCCGTTTCCTTCTCCATCCTGGTCCCTTTTCCTCCGCATAATATAACCACCTTCATCCGTTACCTCCGTTCACTTTTTTCTTAACTCGGCGTGAAAAAAAGTAGGTAAAGGCATAAACCGCCTCACCCTGAAAGTCTCTGTTTTCACCACTTCTATTTTATCAGAAAGTTCCTTAAAAATAACGCCGTAAGTCTTTTCGTCTTTCATGAATTTGCCCTGGTCCAGATTTATTATAAACCTGAGAACGGCCGAATCCCGATCCGGTACCCTTATGGTATCGAATATATGAAGGTTCTTTTTTCTTTTAAGGACCCGTATAAGCTCTTTTAAAATTTCCAAAAGTCTTTCTCTTTCCAGATGATGACCGGTGCACGCGAAAAGCACATGGTCAAAAAAATCCTCGGGGAAAGGCTCTTCCAGAATATCCGCGTTTATAAAATGAGTATTCCCGAAAGAGGAATATTTATTTCTGGCATGATTCAGGAGCCTTTCGTTTATGTCTATGCCATAATACTCGAAATCCGAAAACGCCGGAAAGGTATTACCATCTGCACAACCGAAATCGAGTATCCTGCCTTTTTCCCTGAAGGCTGCCCTGTAAAGAAACCTCTTCTGTTTATCGCAGCCGAATATAAACTGCGTAAGGTTCCAGAAAAAGGGTATATCCAGCACGCTCTTTAAAATTCTCATAGTTAATAGCTATAAAAACCCATCCATCTATAATCGCGGTTATTGTCCCGAAATTCAAGACCATTTCTCAGTGACACCGGTTTTCCGAGAAACGGCTTTTTTATAAACTCGCCCAGCCCCGTATCGTTTTTCTCAAATAGCGAATCCTTCACTACGAGACTCGACTGATCTTTATTCGCTATTCCGAAAGCATTTCCTATGAAAACGCACTCTCCGATGAGGGCGCGGCTCATCTCCCCTACGGATACGCCTTTATCCTCGTTGTTCCTGAACGCGGAATTACGGCATGCGACCAGGGAGGAAGATATGTCTAATCCGTCACCCATGTTGTCATAAATATTTATATTATCTATAAAAGCATCCGTGAAATCCAGGTCTATAGCATCCGAGTAAGACCGTGAAATCTCCGTATCTTTTATGTCAGCGAATGAAGAAACGCAGTTTAGGGCATCTTCTCCGGAAGAATTCAGAATCCTGACGGCATCCAAATCCGCGAACGCCCCGTAAATTAAAAGTCCCGAACAATCCTTAAACTCGGCGTTCCGGATAATAACCTCCGGTTTTCTATCGGCCCGACCTACTACGCGTATCTGACCGTAGGAATGCCCCTGTTTGCCGATAAAAGTCACAGGATCTTCCGGTTCTCCCTCCACGCGGAAATCTCCTCTTACTGTTATAGTCTTTCCGCGGGAAAGCCTTATGACCGAACCTTTTCTAATGCGCAGAGGCTCTCCGTACGGGAAAATAACGTCCTCCGCTATGTCGACCGCGGAACCTTCGGGAAGATAAAAACCAAACCCGTCTCTGCGGAAAACGTCCGGAACGGATATACCGGAATCTTTTACGACCGTCCCTCCGGCCGGAGGGACATATATATACGGGGGCAAATAGGCATAATGATCCACCGGTGATTCCAGTGCGTAAAACTCGGCTTCGTCTCCGGAATCCACCCTGAAAGCCACTATCCTCAGGTTCTCACCCGGAGAAAAATGATTCATCATAATCTGGTTCACGGACGATCTTGCTTTTACTCCGGGTACGCGCCGGCCTAACCGAAATACTTTATTCAAAAAAGGCCTGTAAGCGCCCAGACCATTCCTTCGCTTCAGGACAAAATCCTTTTCCTCTTCCGACGCGTTCCTTACCAGAAAACATACTATAGTTTTGCCGCTTTCCTGCGGCAGCATTCCGTAGTAAACTATTATATTTGAAAGAAAAACCGTATCCATATCGGTTTCCTTATTCCCCGATTTAAAAAAGGAGGATTTGTCTGTTTTACCGTCGTATAGGAAAAGATTGTCCGCGTCCAGGATTTCGGCCATTTCATCGACATACGTAGCTTTTTTATAAGTTTTGGTCGCAATATCATGTTTTTTTTCCAATTCAGTGAACACCTTTTTCTCACACAAAAAAGACATTATAAGCTGAGAAGATCTTATTCTGTCCCCTACCCCCGCCGTGAAGGGCACGGTAATACCGGGGATCAGATCATCGTCCATATAGAGAGAGCTTCTGAGATTCCAAAAAAAATTTTCTTTTTTGTACTTAAATAAGATCTTATTTTTTTTAAAGGTGTTCTGTACATGCTTTTGGTAAAAGGGTAGGCCGTATTTGGCAAGTTTGGCGTATAGCTCCTTAAGATATAGATTGTCCGGGTAATTAATAATCATCCTGTTGTATAAATTCAGGGCCCTGCTCAGAATCTTATTTTTCAGGGCGATATTATCCGAAAAGTATAAAAGATATTGGTTTGCGAGGGAAAGATTTTCGGCCCTGGATAAAAAATTCAAAACTACGAAATGTATATCTATGACCCCTACGGTCGTATTCGTACTTAACTCGTTGATATAATAGGGTATGCCGGGATTATCTTCGTCATAACGAAGATAAGTCGTCGGATAAGTAGTGTAGTACGGCTGATTAAACAGCCATCTTATATTATTCATACAGGATTTGAAATGCGTGGGATGATACCACGCTCCCGGGTTCAAATCCCTCGGCATCGGGAAAAAATCACCGGTAATAGGGTTTTTATAAAATCTCAGGTCATCGACCCCGAGGCCGTGAGTGGAAGAGAATATTGACGCGAAAGCAATATACCGGGCCAGAAAATCTTTATTCACCCTGTCCGAAAAATCCCTTGATAATAACAAATCTTTCTCTTCTGCGGACGACGAAGCAACCCGGGGTTCGTAAAATTTACGGCTATCCAGACGGGCTCCATCCGGATAATTGAAAAAGAGCTTATCTATGTCCACTCCTATTATATCTCCCTCGGGATTAGATTGGTTCAAAAACATTGCCGGGGAGGGGTTTTCCATGAGAGCGTACAACCCCTGTTTTCCCCCGTTAACGGACAACTCTACTATTTCTCCTCTGGGCACGGGAAAACTCATGTCTTTCAATACCGACAGAAAAATAAGATCATGAAAGCCGCACTTCGTTTCTATCTTATACAGTTTAAACGATGTCATCCCTTTAAAGGCATGGCCGGGTTTCATGTTAACGTCCACCGAGGGAAAACCGCTCTGAAGATGTTCCATGGTTCTGCCCGCCAGGCCCACTCTGGCTCTCAAAACAAGATCTTTGCTTTTGTTTTTTATTACAGCTCTTACCCGGCCCCTGGGCATCCTTCCTATCACGCCCCCGGGCGGATCGGCGCATAATTTTAAAAATCTGTCCAGATCCTTTAACGCGAAACGGTCTAATATCAGATTCACTTTTTCGAAACCGGAAACCTCGGCCGCTTCTCTTGTCCCCGGATCTCCGGAAAACGAGAAGTTGAACCTGAAGTTGGTCAGGGAGACAGGCGCATCGATCTTTACAAGATAGACACCCGGCACAAGATTAATATTTTTATCCGGAAGGTCGGCTTTGCTTGTCTTTACGAATACGGTGGATCCTTTATCCGAAACAATTTTTATATAATAATCCAGCCCATCTCCTTTGGGAGCGTCCATAAAAAAAAGTGTATCAAAGAGCAGTTTTATCCTCCATTGGAAGGAATATCTGCCCGAGGGATTTTCGGGTACTTCCTCCGACCAGGGTAAAGACCCGTAATAATCATGCTGTGGGCATAAATCGTAAAGCATCGTCGAATAACGAGAACTCTCTGTAAGCTCGGGTGCGTCACCCATTCTCTTTCTGGCCAAAAGCCTCTCTCTTATCGGAGCCTGCGCAACGCCGTTTTCATTAAAGGCCCTGTCGGCTATAAAATCAGCTGACAGGCCGATTACCAGGATACAGGCCAATATTATTACGTACGATTTCCTGTCAGTAAAGCGCTTTGTCAACGAAAACCTCCGGCTTTTTGACATCTTTAACGGCTGCGAGGGCGGATATTATTCCGGCTATTATATCGTCTTTAAAATCTTTTACGTGAATCGAATAGCGTACGCTGTAACCTTCCCCCCGCGGAACTATGTCTTTCAACGCCAGACTGTAATTCTTAGCGTCTCCGATTACACCTGCCAGCGCTTTTTTGACTCCCGAATTCACGCTCTGCGGATCTCTCGATTCAGTGAACAAAAATAAAGTCAGGTTAGCGCCCGGTTCCAGCAAAAAACGCCCTTTCTTGCGTATGTTATTCCTGGCCCATATAAGTGATACGATTATGATCAACAAAACACTCGCGGCGAGAAAACGGTATATCGAGGAAAGAAGAGAAAGAGCTATGACCAGCAATATGAAGCTAATATCCTCTGATTTTTTGATAGGCGTTCTGAAACGCACAAAACTCAAAGCACCCAACAAACCCAAAGACAAAGGAAGAGAGTACTGTATAGCCCAAAAAATAGCCGTAATGGAAGGTGCCATTATCATAAAGGCCTTGGCCAGGCTTTCGTTCCTGTCGACTTCCCGCTTAAAATACATCCTGTAAGCGAACATGCATATTATACCGATAATAAGACTGAAAATAACGGATAAGAAAAATTCCACCAACCCAAACTCTCCGACCTTTGCCTGCGATAAAAGATTATTCACTTTTCCCTCCTTAATCAAGAATCTACTATAAAAACAATTCCTTACCCCAGATAAATTTTGAAAACTCAGAAAACTCGAACGGTAAATCTTCAAAAAAACGCGGTAATCCTACTCCGGGTCCATCCCCTTTTACCTCAAACACGTCCCTGTCTAAATAAAACGCCCCGCTTTGGGAAGTCGGAGTTAAAAAGTGCATCATTATATTGATATCAAAATTATACCTGACCCCGCTAGCTCTATCGTCAAACCTGTGTCTTTCATAAGAGATTATAAGCGTGGGCCTAAGCTCGATTCCGGAACACTCTCTTATAAGCGGCAGCAGGTCATATCCGCATATCGCCTCAAAAGTCCTTATAAGGTCGCCGTAAGTGGTCACATCGTAATCTTTGGGCAGTTCTTTGTAAACAAGAGCCTTGTTCTTGTAGGTCTTTTCGTTTACCCGGTTTTTTATCTCAAGGGAGTACAGGGCCCCTCCGGGCTCCCTGTCAAGATACTCCCTGAACCTGAATTTTCTCCTGTCAAGATGACCGTTTCTGGAGTCATGATAAGAAGTGTTGTGTTCGTCATCAAAATACAAGGTCCTCATCCCTGCATACGCAAATCTTGACGGTATGCCTGAATAGCGCCCCAGCGCGGATAAGACGCTGTTTCGCGCGCGTTTCGGTATATCGTATTTTTTTTCGAACACCTGGCTGGTCTTAAGAGTAATCATAATTTAATATAAATACTATAATATATGAGAAGGTATTATTATAGCACACCTGACTTTTTATTTATAACTTTTTATGCTATAATAACGCATCATGGATTTCGCCGAAATCCTCAAGAAAAAAAACCCTGCATTGCCCTATATCATAATCGGAGTACTGGTTTTTATCCTGTTTTTTCAGTTTTTCGTCAATGGTCATATTTTTTTCGGGCACACTGACAGGATAGAGCTTACCGTCCCCTTTAAAATAGTCGCCCTGCGAGCTATGCAGGAACACAGAATACCCCAATGGAATCCCTATATATTCTGCGGACTGAGTTATCTGGGCAGCGGGGTGGTTAACCTGTTTTATCCTCCGGAAACCGTACTGTATCTTTTTAACGAGAGCCTACTGCCTTACATCCTCACGATATCCATAATAATCCATTTTTTAATGGCCGGGTTTTTTGCTTTCGTGTTTCTTGATTATCTGCTAAAAAACCGGTACTGGGCCTTTCTTTCCTCTATAGCTTACCTCTTTTCAAGTACTTCACTTTTTTATCTTAAATCCGGGGTCAGAGATTTTGTCCATTTAGTCTATCTTCCTTTATGGCTGTATCTCGTAGCCAGCTGGAAAGAAAGGACGGATTACGGGAATTTTATACTTATCACAGTAACCGCCTATCTGATAATTTCCGGCGGCGTACTGCAAACCGCTCTTTATTCGATAATATTCGTAAGCGCTTATTCTTTTTACCTGTCGTATGCCTATAAAAGTCCGTCCGGGAAACCCACAGCCCGCCCTTTTGTCATAAATTCTTTCGGCATCGCAATTGCGGGGTGTATGTGCATGATTTTCATACTCCCGCTGATTTTGAATTCCGCCGATTCGTTCGGAGATTCACTGGGTAAATACAAAGATTTTCTCAGTTATTCCAGAGCCCTCCCTATGGATTTCTTAAGGTTTTTTTCGCATAGCTTCGCCGGGCGCGCGTTAAACGCGGGAAAAACATTTTATAACCAGCTAAATATGTTCAACCTGTACATGGGGCTTCCCGTAGCCCTATTTATCTTTTACCTGGTTTTGTTTCTGAAAAAAAGAGAGGCTTATTTCTGGATAATAACCCTGGCTATAATGCTTCTCATTTCGTTCGGAACGCCCGTCACTTACATTATGTATCTGATAACGGGCAAATCCATGCTTTTATTTTACAGGATATTGAGCCTGGCGCCTATCTGTCTTGCTGTTTTGTTCGGGATTACCGGCGTGGCCCTGGAAAGAAACAAACCCAATATAAAACCTTTCGCGCTCTTCTCTGTCTGTCTTTCCGCTCTTTTACTCTCGGTCATGCTGATTTACTACATATACGTCTCGCACAAAACTTCGGACACGAATTTTCTTAACATGCTGAGAACCGGGATGGTCCGTTTCGTCCCTTTGTCTCTCGCAACTATACTGACGGTATATCTTTTAAAAAACAAAAAATACGCTTACCTCGCTAAGTCTTTTTTATTTCTGGTGCTGATTGTCGATCTGTCGGCCATGGCCGGATTCGAGCTCAACCGCTCCCTGCCCCTTCTGAGCAAAGGACCTCTTTTCAGGCAATATTCAAGATGGGAGTCAACCAAAAAGCTCTTCCGTGAAGGAAAAAGGAATTTCAGATTTTTTTACGGCACCGATAAACTGCCTACGAGCCAGATCATTGTCCATGACCTCTATAACTCTTCGGGGTATTCGTGCCTGATACCGAAAAACATAGGCAAGCTGTATTCTTATCCTCATAATCCCAACAGGATACAGGTAAGAAGCGCCTGGCCTAAATACGATAAAATAATGCGTATAGTAAGCTGTCCGGTAATGATATCGAACAATAAAATAATACATTCCATTAACGACATAATACACAGGGTTAAGATATACACGGACTATCGTGTAATAAAAGACGAGGACGAAATGCTCGGAAAATTAATAGCCGAAGAAGATTTCGATATACTAAAAACCCTGGTTCTTTTCAACGAACCCAAAATACCGGTTAAAAAAACCAGGTCTTCGCATTACCTGGAAATAACGGAGGATAAACCCGAGCACGTAAAAATCGGGGTGTACTCCTCTGTTAACTGCCTTTTGCTTCTTAACGATACTTTTGCGCCGGGCTGGAAGGCTTTTATAGATAGCAGGGAGACAAGGATATTAAGGGCTAATTTCGCTTTCAGGGCAATCGAAGTGCCGAAAGGCCTCCATATGGTGGAATTTAAATATACACATCCGGGATTTATAACAGGCGCAGCCATGTCCATCATGTCCTGCGTTATTTTCCTGATAACTGCCGTAATATTGTACAAACATCGCTAAATTATTCTTTATTCACCGTCTTTATATATGATATAATTAATACCTATGATTAAATTCGGCCATACCGATATACGAAAAAACGACATAGACAGACTGATAAAGACTCTGCGTTCCGGCTGGCTCGTAAACGGGCCTGTCACCGAAAAACTCGAAAAAATCTTTTGTGAATTCACCGGCTCTTCTTACGCCGTTGCCATGAATTCCTGCACTGCCTGTCTTCACACGGCCTGCGTTTTTTTAAAAAAACATCTCGGCAAAAAAACGCTGAAAATCCCCGATATAACTCACGTAGCGACCGCGCACGCCGCCCGAATGGCGGGACTCAACGTAAAACTGGTTGACGTAGATCCCGTGGACGGCATAATCCTTCCCAGGTACGTCGACGGTAATGAGATAATAGTGCACCTCGCCGGTCAGCCCTGCGGAAAAATTCATAAATACACCGTCGAAGACTGCGCTCACTCCCTGGGGACTACATACAAAGACGGGTCTCACGCAGGCACAAAAGGCCTTTGCGGATGTTTCTCCTTTTATCCCACAAAACACATAACAAGCGCCGAGGGCGGAATGTTAATAACCAATAATAGAATACTCGCTGAATTCGCGAGAAAATTCAGGACATTCGGGATAACCTCTTCCCCCGGGGAGAGAAAGCGACCCGCTGATTACGACTCTTTATTCGTCGCCCCAAACTACAGGATGTCCGACGTACTGGCGGCTCTTTTGATAGGCCAGCTTCAAAGGTTTGATCAGAACCGCCTGCACAGAGAAAAGATCGCCGAAACGTATCATAACGGACTTAAAGACGCGGTTGTTATACCCTCCTGGCGCAACGGCACGTCCTGGTTCATATACCAGGTGGTTGCCGGGAAAAGAGACAAATTGTCGCTTTATTTAAGAAAAAACGGGATACAGACAAGTATACATTACAGGACCCCCTTATCGCGCATGACAGCGTATAAGACCGGCGTAAAAATAAAAAATTCCGTTGAGTTTTCCGGTAAGGTTCTGTCGCTCCCGGTACATATGGGAGTCAAGAAAAAAGACGCTATAAAAATAGTTTCTTTGATAAGGAGATTCTATGGTAAAAAAGACTACAGTGCTGATAACCGGAGGAGCAGGATTCATAGGCCATCATCTTGCGCCGTATCTGAAAGACAAAGGCCATGAAGTAATCTGTCTCGACAGCTTTCACCATCATATCACCAATCCAAAGTATAACGAATTTATAAACAGCCGCTTAAAAATACTCAAGGAACACGATATTACTCTCGAAAAAGGAGATAACAGGGATCCGGAGTTCATGCAAAATATTTTAAAACGCCATAACCCGGATACGATCGTACATCTGGCGGCCACGGCAAGCGCCGGACTGTGCAATCTAGACCCTTCCGAAGGCATAGATATGGGACTTATTTCCTTTTGCGGCACTCTTAACGCCGTAAGAAGAAACGGTAAACCTATACATGTGATATATTCGAGTTCCAGTATGATTTACGGCAATTTCGAAAAACCTATAGTCTATGAGGACGATCATCCCAAACCCATAAATGTGTACGGCGCCTCCAAAGTTTCCTGCGAAACTTTCATGAAATGCTACGGCAAAGTTTATAAAATACCGTATACGATAATAAGGCCTTCCGCTCTGTACGGCCCCAGGTGCATAAACAGGCGCATAACCCAGGTATTCATAGAAAACATAATGGCCTCGAAAAAAATAAAAATATCCGGCAAGGGCGAAAGCATGCTGGATTTCACGGACGTCAGGGATCTCTCCCGAGGAATAAATTTAATAATAGAAAATCCCGGAAAATCTAAGGACAGGATATTCAACATAACATACGGATCTGCCCGTCCGATTAAGGATCTTCTTCCTGTTTTAAAAAAAGAGCTTGGGGATTTCGAATGCGAATACGTGCCGAAAGATCCCAACGTTCCCAAAAGGGGCACTCTATGCGTTGATAAAATAAAAAATATCATCGGTTATAAACCCGAATACCCACTGGAAAAAGGTTACCGAGATCTGATAGGATGGTATAAATCCATAAAATGGAAATAAAAAATTTCGATAAAAAATATAAAGAATTCGGCGCTTACCACCACAGCCTCAAAGGCTTTAAGGCCCTGTGGTATAAAAGAAACTACGAGCTTCTTTGCGAAAACACGAAAGGCAAAATCCTCGACATAGCGTGCGGAGACGGAAAGCTCTCGGATTTCGCGGATCTCTCGCGAATCGCGCTCGACGGATTCGACCTTTCCCGGAAAGCCGTCAATCTGGCCCGCGAAAAACACTCTTACGGAAAACTCTGGATAGGCGATATTACGGATCCGATAAATTATAACCGCGACGAGTATGGTTTTTTTATATGCTCCCTCTCTCTTCAATATCTGAGTGAAAAAAAACTTTTTTCCTATTTTGAATTCATAAGCTCCTTTCTCTCTCGAAATAAAACCTACAGATTCTCTTTTCCGAACAGCGATAAAGTTACGCCGCCGGACAAAATGCGAAAAACCCTGTTTAAGCTTTTTCAAAAAGTGACAATGACCACCATAACCGGTTTCGTGAAAAACGCGGAGTCCCTGGGGCAGCAAGAATTGGAACATGAATTCCGTAATTCGATAAGCTGCCCTCCGGAAGAAAGTTATCACTATATGGTGGAACTCAAAAACTGAATGCCATGACGAAAAACAACAATACTTTTTTTACGCTGATATCGCCGATCTATAACGAAGAAAATACCGTAGAAGAGCTCGTGGAGCGTACGATCCGGTCCATGGATGAATCGGGACTCCTCGAGGGTAAAAAATGGGAATATATACTGGTAGACGACCATAGTGAGGATTCCTCGTCAGCGATAATCTCACGGATGAAAAGAAAATATCCGGACGTGGTCATCGGCATCCGTCATAAAAAACAGTTGGGCCAGGGCAAAGCGCTGCGTACGGGGTTCTTTCTGGGCAAAGGCAAAATATTCGGTACTTTGGATTCGGACCTCGAGAAATTACCCGAAGACACTCCGAAGCTGCTCAGAGAATATATTGAAAAGAACTGTGACCTGGTCTGCGCGTACATAGAGAATAAGAATCTCATATCCCGGGTAGGGAACGGCATTTTGAGATTTCTTTTCGGGCATAAGACACAACAGGCCAGCACAAACCAGATGATAATAGGTGCCTCTTTCATAAAAAAGGTTAATCTTATAAAGAACGATCAAAGATACGTGCTCCCCATAGCCATGTCCATGGGGGCCAGGAAAATGAGCGAGGTCAGAACCGGCTACGCTCCGAGAAACCACGGAAAAACTAAATATAACATATACATTAAAGCCGCCGAAGGCCTGCCTGAGATGTTGTCGCTAAAAATGCGGGTACGCGGAAATTTTTACAAAAAACTACTGACAGAGGAATACAGGAATACATTCGAGATTATAAAATGAACGTACTCGGTTTTAACAGCGTGATAATAGACTCATCCGCCAGCATCCTTAAAGACGGAAAACCCGTAGCCGTACTCGAGGAAGAGAGATTTACGAGGATAAAGCACGATGGTTCCTTCCCTGCGCGCTCCATAATAAAATCTTTGGAAATGGCCGACATCTCGACCGACGAGATAGACGCGGTCTGCTGTTCCTTCCAGGAATGGAAAGCGGTCATGAACAGGTTTTGCGGTTTTATAAAAAACGGCAGCTTCTCCGGTATGCTCAACTCCGCTTCCCATAGAAAAGGCGAGTTTTTAAAACTGCTTCGCAATTCCGATAATCTAAAACGGGCGTTGGGCTCCGGGAAAAAAGTTATCCGGCTCAATCATCACCTTTGCCATGCGGCCAGCACTTTCTTCATCTCTCCTTTCGAGAGATCGGCCATACTGGTAATGGATTCCACGGGAGAAGACACTTCTGTATCTCTGCACACGGGAAAAAACAATAAAATAACACCCCTGCAGCAGCTACCTTATGCGCAATCCCTCGGTGCCTTGTATACAAGCGTAACCGAATACCTCGGATTCAAGCCGAATAACAGCGAGGGTAAAGTAATGGGGCTTGCACCCTACGGCAGCCCCCGATATTACGAGAACTTCTCGGAAATAGTAAGGTTTGAAAAAGACGGCGGTATATCGTTAGACCTGTCCTATTTCACCCATCACACCGGAAAAGGCGTGCATTGCTCGGATAAATTCAGGAAAGAATTCGGGCCTCCGCGGCTGCGTAAGTCCGAACTAACGGAAAGACACAAAGATATAGCCGAAAGTCTGCAAAAAATCCTTGAGCGGGCCGCTTTGCATATCGCAGAAAACCTGAGAAAAACAACCAATGAAAAAAACCTGTGCCTTGCCGGAGGAGTGGCCCTGAACAGCGTGATGAACGGAGTACTCCTCGAAAAATCGGGTTTCGAGAACATATTTATGATCCCCGCTCCTAGCGACGCGGGTACATCATTGGGAGCTGCCCTTTACTATTATCATCAGATAAAGAATAAAAAACGCTCTTTTGTAATGACTTCTCCTTTTTTCGGAGCTTCCTATTCAGAAAACGACATTAAAAACGCGCTGTCAGAATATCCCGGTCTGAATTTCGAAAAACGCGCAGATTATATAGAAACAGCCGCTAAATTATTATCTGAAAATCAGATAATAGGCTGGTTTCAGGGTAGATTCGAATTCGGCCCAAGGGCTTTGGGGCACAGAAGCATACTGGCGGATCCCAGAAAAAGAGAAACGAAGGACATTCTTAATTCGAGAGTTAAGTTCAGAGAATCGTTCAGACCGTTCGCGCCCGCCGTTTTGTACGAAAAAAGGAAGGAGTTTTTCACCAATGCCTACGATAACCCTTTCATGCTGTTTGTCTTCCCGATACGCGAAGAAAAAAGGCATCTCGTGCCCGCCGTAACGCACGTAGACGGTACAGGCCGGGGGCAGACCGTATCCAGGGAAAACTGTCCTTTATTCTGGAAACTGATAAAAGAATTCGAGAAAATAACCGATATTCCCGTGGTATTGAATACTTCTTTCAACGTCAGGGGCGAACCCATAGTAAACAGCCCCGAAGACGCTCTAGAGTGTTACGTAAAAACCGGCATGGATTATCTCTTTTTGCATGATTATATAGTCTGGAAAAAAGACAGAAAAAAACCGTAAAAATATGATAAAACAGCTAAGAATATTTGAAACCCTTAAAATATTACTATTACATCCCGTCAAGTTTTTAAACCTCTTCCAGGTCCTCTTCTCTTATCTCTTCCTTAACGGTAAAATGTGGGGCGTCCCCCCCGTACTTATACTGGAGCCCACCACCAAGTGTCAGCTTAAATGCCCTTTATGCGTATTACAGCAGAATGATTTTCCCAGGAAAAATAAGGAACTGAATAAAAATCTGGTGGAAAAGATATTAAAAGAATGCGGCGGGAGACTGCTTATAGCTCTTGTTTACAATCAGGGTGAGCCGGCACTGCATAACGAATTCATAGAAATAATAAAACTTTTGAAATCTTACGGAATTTACGTGAAGGTCAGCACGAACGGTAACTATAAAAAAAACCTCACCGGGAGAATAATAGAATCCGGGCTGGATCACATAATACTGGATATAGACGGGGATACACAGGAGGTATACGAAAAATACAGGGTCGGAGGTTCCCTCGAACTTCTGGTTTCCAACATACAAAAGCTGTCGGCCGCGAGAAAAGATAAAAATTCAAAAAGGCCTTTCATAGAAACGCGCGCAATAGCC
>CAZEGO010000004.1:0-27270 GCA_964511955.1 uncultured Planctomycetia bacterium
ACCCCGCATCTCCAAAGGATGCGGGGTATTTTTTTATCCATGAAAAGACACCACATCTTATTCGCGATACTAACCTTAGCGATAGTCACTTTCGCGATCTACTCAAACAGCTTCAATGTACCCTTTCAGTTCGACGACGTTAAGCGCATAACCGGAATAAAGGCGGCCCAGACACTGAATATCAGGGAAATACTGGATTACTCCAAAAGCAGGTTCCTCGTATATTTTACGTTGGCCGCTAACTTTTCCCTGGGTGGCGAAGAAGTTTTCGGTTATCACCTCTTCAACCTGACGGTTCATACGCTCTCAGCGGCCTTTGTTTTTTTGTTTACGCTCTGTTTGCTGAGTTACGGCAAAGGAATAGGAGAAGATATAAGAAAAAACAGCTACCCTCTGGCTTTTTTCAGCGCGCTTATTTTTTGCCCTGCACCCGATCCAGACCGAATCGGTTACTTACATATGGCAAAGAGCCGAGTCCATGGCCGGGATGTTTTATTTTTCATCGCTTTTTTTATACGCTAAATTCCGCCTGTCTTTTTCCGACAGCCCGGGAAAAAAATTACTTCCGTACGCTGGCTGTCTGGTTTCCGTGTTTTTTTGTTATCTCGCGAAGCCGACCTCGGCAACGCTGCCGGCGGCTATAGCGCTGTATGAGATTTTTTTCGGGATAAAGTCACGTGAGGAAATTAAAAAAATATCCCCGTATTTAATACCTATAGTTCTTTCGGCAGTAATTCCGGTATTGCTGGCACGGTTTGATGCCGAAGAGAGCAGAAATATAGGAATAAGGCTGACGCCGTACTATCTGCCTTACTACTATACGAAGCTCAGGGTGCTGGCACGGGCATTAGGTCTGATGGTACTGCCGCTTGGCCAGCGTATAGAATATAACTTTATAATGAGCACCTCTTTCGGTAGCCCTGTAACCACTTTTTACAGCCTGTTATTGCACCTTTCGTTGCTGACTTTCGCTGTCTTTGGTTTTCGCAGGCATAAAGTCGCTTCATTCTGCATACTTTGGTTTTACCTGGCTCTTTCGGTTACGACGATACTATTCCTGGATGATTTGTTCTTCGAACATTATCTTTATATACCGCTTTATTCGTATTGCCTGGCTCTGCCGGTGTATAGCTTAAAGTTCGCGAGGCGGTTTAACATAAATAAGAGAGCGTGGGTGATATTCCTGGTTTTTTTGACCCTTTTTTATGCTACCTTGTCACACAGAAGAAACCGGGTCTGGGGCAGTGAGATTTTTTTATGGGAGGACGCGGTGAAAAAGAGCCCCCGTGACGCTCGGGCCAACTACACTTTGGGCGTATATTATTTCAGGGCAGGCAGACTAAAAAAGGCATTGGAAAGCTACGAAAAAGCATTGCGCCTCAAACCTGATTATCCGGAAGCGTACTACAGGCTCGGCCAGTACTACTACACGGCCGGTGAGCCGGAAAAATCCATTGAAAATTATGTCCGCGCGCTCGGTCTTAATCCCGATTTTTTTGAAGCGTATGCGGAGCTGGGTTCGGTTTATTTAAGCGTCGGGGAAAATCGCAGAGCTAAAGTATGCTATAGCAGGGCGCTCGAATTGACTGATAACGAGGAGCTGAGGGAAAAGATAAAAAATATTATGGAGAGGACAGGAAGCCATGAGTAAACTTATAAGAGTATGGAAAGAGTTGAGCGCAGAGGATATATCGAAGCACCTTCTGATAGTCGGGGCCTCGGCCGGAGATTGTTCGAACTGCAAGGAGCTGGGGATTAGTTACGCTACAGCGAAGAGTTGCCCGAACTGTAAAACTCAATTTAAATATATATGTTCGCGCGCCGGGGAAATAAAGAAGATAAAGCAAAAGAGGCCGGACCTTATTTTTATAGATTTCGAGGATTATAAAAAATCGACCGGATTCAGCAAAGCCCAGGAATTACTGGGCTTTTGACAAAAACGAAAATCTCACGATTCCCCACAGGACTTTAAGAGAAAGAACGGGCCGGAATTTTTTTCCTTCACCGAAAGTGCGGGCGCGGTAAGGTACGGGTACTTCCTTAATATCTATCCCTTTTTTAGCTATCCCGGCCGTGATTTCAGCCTCGACGTCGAATCCGCGGCTTATTATCCTCATTCCTTTGACGGAGTCGCGGGAAAACACTTTGAAACATGTCATAGGGTCCGTTAGACGAGTGCCGTACAGAAGGTTTACAAGAAAGCATCCGGTTACGTTGGCCAGATAGTATGCTGTTTTCATGTTCTCCGGGCGTTTTTTGCCGAGAAAACGGGAACCGTATACCACCCGGGCCTTTTTTTGAATTATGGGTTTTATCAGGTCGGGATAGGAGGATGGTGAGTACTCAAGGTCCGCGTCCTGTATTAAGATTATATCTCCGCCGGCTATACTCAAACCTGAGAAAAGAGACGCGCCTTTTCCGAGATTCTTTCCGTGACGTATCAATTTCAGTCCCCGGATCCCCGTACCGAGTGCTTTAGTTACGGTATCGTCGGTCGAGCCGTCATCTATGAGTATGATCTCTTTCCCGGTTATGCCCACTGCACGCAGGTCGATGTCTGCGATTGCTCTCAGGACCGTTTCGATGGTGTTTTCTTCGTTAAAGGCCGGAACAAGTACGGATAGTTTCATAAATTAGATTGTAGACTAATTAAGCGTTGTTGCCAAGGTTTATTTGACAGGCAAAGGCGGGAACGACAACCTTATTTATTGACCATGCACAGCATATAAGCTATAATACACCCATGGCGGAATTGGTCAGGAAAGTATTACTCGCGGAACACGATAAGAGCATAGCGGAAATACTCAGGTATCTGTTAAAGGCGTGGGATTTTGAGGTTATTTCCGTGGCTGACGGCGTTACCATGCTTGATCTCGTCAGGCAGGAACAGCCCGACATTATAATAATCGATTCAAACTTACCCGGGATAGACGGCCTCAAGGCGTCAAAAATGCTCAAAGAGGACTTCCTTACCGCCCACATACCGATAATAATCTTAATAGATAAAAGGCAAATACGAAAAAGGATGCTCCAGATAGAGCAGGGAGTGGACGATTATATCGCGAATCCGCCCGACCCTATAGATCTGGAAGTCAGGATAGAGATGGCTCTTCGAAGGACTACTCATCAGCTGCACGCCAACGCCCTGACACGCCTTCCGGGTAATCGCCAGATAGAAAAGATGGTACGGGCCAAGATAAAGAAGAAAGAAGTGTTTTCGATTGCGTATTATGATATAGATAATTTCAAGTCTTTTAACGACAAGTACGGATACATGAAAGGCGACGGAATAATAAGGCACAGCGCGTACATAATATCCACGACCGTCAGGAAATTCGGCGGAAAGAATGATTTTGTGGGTCATATCGGAGGGGATGATTTTGTGGTCCTCACCACGCCCGGACACGATAAATTAATAGCGTCCGAATCCATATTAAGCTTCAACAGGGTGATGCCTTTTCATTACTCTAAAGAAGACAGGGACAGAGGGTATGTAATATCCAAGGACAGGCAGGGTAACACCGGAAGGGTTCCGCTTATGAGCGTTTCGATAGCCATAGCGAACAATAAAGAGCATGAGTTCCAAAACACTGTCCAGCTGATGGAGATAATAGCGGAGATTAAGAGATACCTGAAAACATTGCCCGGAAGCAACTTTCTGGTGAACAGGAGAGATCCGTCCAAGAAACATCGTTCGTTTGCGACGGAGAAGGAGTCTTGCTCGGGCGGTGACGGGAAATTCCCCGAATCAGGCTACAGGCCGCTGGGCCAGATACTGATAGAATCCAGCGTTATATCGTCCGATCAGCTCGAAAGTGCCCTTATAAAACATTGGAACACCGGACAGAAAATAGGACAGAGCATTCTCGACCTCGGACTCGCGAGGCCCGGGGACATAACCAGGGCGCTCGAGTCTCAACTTAATATACCTCATTATGACCTGAGTGCCGTTAAAGAGAACGGCGAACTCAGCAAATTTGTCGACATGATATCCGTTGACTTCATGAGGGAGAGAGGCGTTGTTCCGGTAAATATGAAAAAGAACGTGCTGAGCCTGGCCATGCTTAATCCGCGGGATATCAACGTAATTAACAAAATCAGAAAAACTACCGGCTGTAACGTGGCGGCTTTTTTTGTGCTCGAGAGCGAGTTTCATGAGATATGGAAAAAAGTGGTTACCAACGATAAATAAAAATCAACCGGAGGGAAGAATGAACCGGATTTACTCCTTGGCGTTAACTTTAATTTTTGTTTTCGTGTTATTGTGCGGACCCGCGTTCTGCGAAAATACCGAAAGCTATTATACCGAGCCGGGAGGCCCTTTGCCGGTTATAAACCAGATGCCGCTTTATTTATTTTTTCTGCAGCCTGTCCCGGATAAGGCTACCGTGACCGAAAGGGGTAAGTTTGTCCTTAACGCTGATTACATAGTCGCGAATATAACCGTAAGCGCGTTTACACCCACCGGTTCTATAAATCTGTTACCCGAGTATAAAGTCGAGATAGACGCTGAGGTTTCGAGGTTCGTTTTTGATTTAAGGTATGGTATTTACGACAGGGCGGAAATCTCTCTCGAGCTCCCGTTTATTTTCATGGGCAAAGGCTATCTGGACGATCCCATAGAGGGCTTTGAGGACGGCATAGGCGCCAGGACACCGCGTTCCAGGGAACGCCAGGGTTCCAATAATTTCGAGTATTACCTGAAAAAAGACAACGCCTACGTGATTAACCGGACAAGCCCCGCCGAAGGCCCGGGAGACGCCGTTCTTAATCTTAAATATCATCTCATCGATGAAAACCGGATCTGCCCCAATGTTTCCGTGAGAGGTTCGGTCAAGTTCCCCACCGGAAGCGACAGCGATTTGCTCGGCAGCGGTGAGTTCGATTACGCCGGAGGGATATTGCTGGACAAAAAGCTTTTTAGCGACCGCCTTTATCTCTTCGCCGGAGGTAATGCTATAGCCATAGAAAAGCCCGACGAACTGAGCGAACTGGACATGGAGGATAGTCTATACACCGGTACGGTAGGGTTTGAATTTTTCGCCACAAAAAGACTTTCCGTAATTACCCAGGTGATCGCGAACACTGCTCCGTACCCTACCACGGAAACCAACCCCATGGATAACGAGGGTTATGATATAGCGCTCGGAGTTAATTACACAGTGAAGGAGAAGAGTAGCATTTCGTGGCGATTCGCCGTGGTAGAAAACATAAGCGCCGCGTCCACCCCCGATGTCAGTTTCGATTTGGGACTGGACTGGGAATTTTAATAACTGACTAACGCAATAAGGGAGGCTGTATGGATTTTAATACACCGGATGAACTGTTAAAGGGCGGTTCCGGGAAACAAAAGCGCCCGGAGATGCATGACCTGAAAAAATACATAGTGCCCGTCGCTTTAATTTTTCTGGCGCTTATGTTTATATCGTCAGGCCTTTATTCAGTGGGGCCGGACGAAGTAGGAATCATAAGGAGGTTCGGCAGGTATGTCCGGAGCACTTATCCGGGCCTTCATTTCAAGATTCCTGTAGGGATAGAGAAAGTGAACAAGGTAAAAGTCAGTTATATTTTTAAGGAAGAATTCGGCTTTAGAACGCTTAAGCCGGGCGTTAAAAGCCGGTATGCATCCAGAGAGTATTACGATGAATCGCTTATACTTACGGGTGATTTGAATGTCCTCGTGGTCGAGTGGATAGTGCAGTTCAAGATAAAAGATCCGGTCCGATTCCTTTTTAACGTCAGGGATCAGAGAGAGACCATAAGGAACATATCCGAAGCCGTTATGCGTCAGGTCGTAGGTAACAGTTCCGTGGGAGAGGTCTTGACCACAAGAAGAGTGGAAATTAACCAGGGCGTTCAGGACAAACTGCAGGAGATACTGGATTCTTATGACAGCGGTATCCAGGTCGTGACGGTGAAGCTGCAGGATGTCAACCCGCCGGACGAGGTCAAGCCTTCTTTTAACGAGGTCAATGAGGCGAAACAGGAAAAAGAGAAGATGATAAACCAGGCCTGGGAGGCCTATAATAAAACTATCCCCGCGGCCAGAGGCGACGCGGAGAAGACCATAAGAGGGGCGGAAGGCTATGCGTTGAACAAGGTGAACACTGCCGAGGGTGACGCCTCCAGGTTTATATCCAGGTGGGAAGCTTATAAAGGGGCAAAAGACGTGACCAGAAAGAGGCTTTATCTTGAGGCAATGCAGGAGATATTGCCTCTGGCAGGGCATAAATACGTAATAGATTCCTCTACCCATAACATCCTGCCTCTTCTGAAGTTAAATAATGAAGGGGGTATAAAATGAGAAAAGCTCTTAATATAGCGCTGGCTATTTTAGTCCTTGTCGTGATTTTTGTAATCAGCGGCGCGATATACATGGTGGACGAAACGCAACAAGTAGTGATAACTCAATTTGGAGAGCCCATAGGAAAGCCCATAACACAGGCCGGGCTTTATTTTAAGATCCCTTTTATACGTGAAGCCAATTACTTTGAAAAAAGGCTTCTGCAATGGGATGGGGACCCTAATCAGGTACCTACAAAGGACAAAAGGTATATCTGGGTAGATACGACTGCCAGATGGCACATAAAAGACTCTTTAAGATTCATGCGATCAGTGACTGACGAACGGGGCGCGCATACGCGGCTGGATGATATAATAGACTCCGCCACCAGAGATTATATAACCAATCATAAGCTGGTGGAAATAGTCCGTGATTCCAACAGGATAATAAGCGCTCAGAAAGACGCCTCTCTTGACGCCATAATGGCTTCAGACGAGGCGCTTGAAATGATAAAAGTCGGCCGCGATGCTATTACAAGGGGCATTATAAAGCAGGCGTCCGAAATCGTGCCTCAGTACGGCATAGAGCTGGTCGATGTCAGAATAAAGAGGATTAATTATGTTAAAGATGTAAGAGATAAGGTATATGACAGGATGATATCCGAAAGGAAAAAAGTCGCGGAAAGGTATCGTTCCGAGGGACAGGGGAGAAAAAAAGAGATAGAAGGCCAGGCAGGAAAAGAGCTTAAACAGATTCGATCGGAGGCTTACAGAACGGCTGAGGAGATCAAGGGCAAGGCAGACGCGGAAGCCATGAAGATATACGCGGATGCCTATAATAAAGACTCCGAGTTCTACTCTTTTGTCAAGACGCTGGATACCTACAGAAAGACGGTAGATTCGAATACTACCATAGTGTTCAGTCCCGAGAGCGAGTATTTTGAATATTTTAACGCCAGGTAGTAAAGGGCGGATCCGTCTGCAGGTCTATCTCTCAAGATGCGGCCTTTTTTCCCGGAGAAAAGCGGCCGAGGCTATAAAGACGGGCAGGGTCTTTGTGGATTCCCGCAGGATCCTTGAGCCGTCTTTCAGGATAGACCCGTCCGGAGGCCGTGTTGCCGTGGACGGAAAAGAAGTTTCGGGAAAAAAGAAGGAATATGTGATACTTAACAAACCTAAGGGCGTAACCACTACAAGGAAAGACAGGTTCGCCGACAAAACGGTCATGGATTGCCTGCCGCCATCACTGCGACACCTGAATCCCGCGGGCAGGCTGGATAAAAATACGACAGGACTTTTAATACTGACCAACGACGGAGAGCTTATAGACAGGCTGACGCATCCGCGCTACGGGCTTACCAAGACTTATTCGGTAACGACGGATAAACGCCTGGCGCCGCCGGATAAAAGAAAACTGGAAAGAGGAATCCTGCTGGACGGAAAAAAGACGTATCCCTGTGAAATAGCCGCGAAAAGAAACGGACAGTTGAACGTTGCCCTCCGTGAAGGCAGAAAGAGGCAGATAAGAAGGATGTTTTCGGCTCTGGGCTACGGTGTGCTGAAACTGAAGAGAGTACGGGAAGGCAGTATATCGCTCGGTTCGCTGGCGGAAGGCGAATGGCGGTATCTTACTGCCGACGAAAGGGGCAAATTATGGAATTAGTCAACGTCTTAAAAGAGATGTCGCTGAAAAATGCCTCGGACCTGATCCTCAAAGTGGGCAGCCCGGTATGTATGAGAATAAACGGGGATCTCCATAAAGACGGTACCGTCCTTACCGAAGAAAACCTGAATTCCCTCGTAAAGGAAATAACCGACAAAAACCATCTTAAGATGCTTAATGACCAAAATGAGACGGTTCTCTCTTTCGGCCTGAAAGGCGTGGGCCGTTTCAGGACTACCATATTTAAACAGAGAAGCACCTATGTCATTGTGGTCAGGGCTATAAACACCGCGGTCCCGGATTTCCAGAAATTAAGCTTGCCGGCCGGAGCGCTGGAGAGCCTGTGTTCGGAGAAGAGAGGATTGATACTTATTACGGGGACCACGGGAAGCGGCAAATCGACGACGGTCGCGAGTATGCTGGAACATATAAACGCCAATATGCCCAAGCATATAGTGACCCTGGAAGACCCTATAGAGTTTATATTCAAGGATAAGAAATCCATAATCAGCCAGAGGGAAATTAAAGTCGATACGGCTAATTTCAAACAGGCCTTGGAATACATAATGCTCCAGACCCCGGATATAATATTTATAGGCGATATCAGGAACGCGGAAGTCATGTCCACGGCTATTACCGCCGCGGAAACCGGCCAGCTGGTAATCGCGAACATACACACCATCAACAGTATTCATACCGTGGAGAGGATAGTGAATTTCTTTCAACCGCACCAGCACGCCGAAATCAGGATGCAGCTTTCGCTTTTGCTGAAGGGTATTTTATCGCTGAGGCTCATTCCTCTTAAAGACGGCTCGGGAAGGGTGCCGGCATGCGAAATACTTATGCCCACGCCGACCATAGTCGAGCTTATACGCGAGGGGAAGCTCGACGAGATAGAATACTACATGAAAGACGGTAAACATTACGGTATGCAGACCTTTGACCAGGTACTGGTAGACCTCTGTAAGAGCGGAAAGATAGATAAGGATACCGCCATAGCGTATTCCGAAAGAAAAAGCGAGGTGGAGATGAATATGAGGGAGGCATGATGAAAAAGTTTTTTATCGCGATGTTTTTATTGATCTTTATATTTATCGCGGGGGCATCCGTGTTTTTACTGACCCTGGATGTGAATAAGTATAAACCTTTTTTAATAGAAAAAGCGGAAGAATCTTTAAATAAAGACGTTGAGCTCGATAATATCTCATTGAGTCTTTTTCCTCCGATTGCCGTATCTCTGAGAGGGCTAAAGGTAAAGGAGGCCGGAGAATTGCTGCTGGACGCCGGGTTCATCGACGCTAACGCGAAAATCCTGCCTTTATTCAAAAAAGATATACAAATAGAGCAACTTGTTACCAGGGATGCGGATGTGTTCCCGGTCCCGGGATTTAAAATAAACGTCGGCAGAGCTGTGTTCCGTAACGTATCTTTGTACGGACCGGTTAATATGGACGCCACTCTTTCAGTATACGGCAGAGGGCGTGACAACGCAGAAATAAGCGCGATCCTGTATCCCGAGATAGACAGGAAAGAACCTTATATCCGTAAACTTTCGGCGGAAGCCGACCTCGGCAAGGTAGATTTTGCGGATATGTTGGGAGCCGCGGGGATGGAAGAAGCGAAGGATTTTTTTTCCGGAAGGGATTTTAAGGGCAAGGCAAGCCTCTCCAGTGAAAAAGTACGCTTTACGGGGAAAGGAATGCCGGACGCGATCTTTTATTTTAAGCTGACAGACGGCTACGCTGACGTTTTTCCTGCGGGGGGTTCATTAAGGGAGATCAACGCCAAAGCCACCATTGACGGCGACAGGGTTGTTGTGGACGGTTTTACCGGTGTCTTCGCGGGAGGCAATATTTCCGTTGAGGGGGATGTAACTAATATTACCGGCGACCCGGTCGCAGAGCTTACGGTTTCCGCGAAAGACATACAAATACAAAAACTCCTGCCGCAAGCCGGACCCGCCGAGCCGTCGTTTGAAGGAACAGCGGGGACAGCGTGTGATATTTCTTTTACCGGCACCTCAGCCGCCGATGTCACCCGGTCTCTCAGCGCAAGCGGGAATCTTTTTCTGAAAAAGGGAGTATTGAAAAACATAAACGTACTTACAACGGCCCTGGATAAACTCGATATGCTGCCGCGTCTTGTCGAGAAGCTAAAGAAGAGATTACCGGAAAAATATCAGGACCTCCTGCAAGAAAAAGACACGCGGTTTGATCCTATTGACCTGAAGTTCAAGGCGGAAGACGGCAGGGTGTATTTTGACGAGACCATGGTCGCGTCGGAAGGTTTTTATATCATGGTTCGCGGGTACGTGACTTTGCGCGGGTCGTTGTCGGCTGATTCCCGGTTATTTATTTATAAGGACCTTTCCGAGGCGCTCGTAGACAGCGTTGAGGAACTCGGCTATTTACAAAATTCAAAAGGCGAGATCAATATGCCTATAGCTTTTTATGGCGACCTCCCGGATGCGCAGGTGGTGCCCGACCTGAATTATGTAATAGAAAAACTGGCCGTATCGAAAGGGCAGGAGCTTTTAGATCAGTTTTTTAAGAAAAAGGACACGCGCAATGAAGAAAAAGACGCTGTCTCCGGAGAGAGCACGGATGAGGAATCTCAAAGGACGGATGAGAAAAAAGAAGAAGAGAAAGACGCGCCCGAACCCAGCGAGGTGCTTATCCGTACCATTTTTGACATTATAGGCGGAGGGGAATAAAAAATTAAGCCCGTAATGGTTTTTATAACGGCAGGAAGCAAAGAAGAGGCGAAAAAGATAGGCAGGTATCTCCTGAAAAAGAGACTTATCGCCTGTTTTAATCTAGTTAAAAACGTGGATTCTTTCTATTGGTGGAAAGGGAAGATAGAAAACGCCAAAGAATGCCTGATAATAGCCAAAACAAGGAAATCTCTTTTTAAAAAACTGCAAAGAGCAGCTAAATCCGTCCATGCCTACGACGTCCCTGAAATAATAGCCGTCCCCTTCACCGACTCTTATCCGTCTTACCTGAAATGGTTAATCAAAGAGACTGAAGAGTGACACTCCGGGCATCCCTTCATGTGTGAAAGCCTTTTGTCGGGAAAAAGCACGAACTTTTGCGTTGATGCTGTTTTATGATATTAAGTGAAACGGCATAAAACTGACGTTTGTCAAACTTTTGTAAGTGCTTCATTTGAAAGACGTTGGAGGCAAGATATTACTTTTTTTTGGTTACAAAAAATATTTTTTTTGTAACTTTCTTTTTTTTACCCATATACTTGCAAGTAAGCGCTTTCTATGATACACTATTTATTGAAAGCGCTTACCTCTAAACCACGTAGCAGAAGGGCCCATCCGCATGAAAGATGACAACGTCGTTATCGAACAATTGATGAGCGAGCTTGAGAGGATGCAGAAGCGCACCGATGTTCTCCTCGAGTCCGGTCACAAACAACTCCTTTCTATTTATGAGGGTCTTGACGAATGTGTATACGTTGCCGATCCCGATACCCACGAATTACTTTACATGAACAAAGCTCTCCGGAATTTGCTCGGAGGGGGCGTTAAATATATAGGAAAAAAATGCTATAAAGTACTGCAGGGCATGGATTCCCCCTGTCCTTTTTGTTCCAATGAATTTATACTGGGAAAGAACCTGGGCAAGACGTATATATGGGATTTCCAGAACAAAATCACAAAAAGAAACTATCATTGTATAGACAGGGCTATAAACTGGCTTGACGGCAGGACGGTTCGTCTGGAATTAGCGATAGATATAACCGAGAGGAAGAAGGCCGAGCAAAAACTGGAAATACTGAACAAGGAGCTATGGAAAACCAACCGCAAGCTGCACAAGCTGATGCTGAAGGATCCTCATACCGGCCTTTATAATCATCGATACTTCGAAGAAATCATCGACGCCGAATTCTACAGGGCTAAAAGATACGGTCAACCCCTCTCGGTAATACTGCTCGATATAGATTATTTTAAATCCATAAACGATATGTACGGCCATCATTTCGGCGATATCGTCCTCAGGCAGTTCGCGAAAAAATTAAGAAGATTAGCGCGTCTGCACGATTATGTTATAAGATACGGAGGGGAGGAATTTGTCGTAGTCCTTCCGGGCAGCGACAAGGAGGGCGCGCACAGGCTGGCGCACAGGCTGGCGAACGTAATAAAAACCTGCAAATTCGGCAATCTGGAGGACACCGTAAAGCTCAGGCTCAGTATAGCCGTCGCGTCTTATCCGAACGACAATATATTCAGGAGCTCGGATTTTATAGAGCTGGCCGATAAGACGTTGAACAAGGCAAAGGATTGCGGCGGGAACATGGTTTCCTCGTGCTCCGAGGTCATAAGCAAGCCTTACGCCCTTAACAGTGAGTATGACACATCGAACATAAGATACCTGAGGCAGAAACTGGACAGGCTAACCAAACGGTCGAATCAGAGTCTTATAGAATCCATATTCGCGTTTGCCAAGACCATAGAACTGAAAGACCACTATACGGGCGAGCATGTCGAGAGGACGGTTTATTACGCTACCGAGATAGCCAAGAGGTTCGGATACAGCAGTGAAGGTTTGCTTTTAATAGAACAAGCCTCTATGCTTCATGATCTCGGAAAAATAGGGATAAGCGAGGCCATTCTGCTGAAGAAAGGGAAGCTGACCGAGGATGAATTCGAGAAGATAAAAGAGCACCCTAAGATAGGCGCGGACATAATACGACCCATACAATTTTTACATAATCTTATACCTCTTATACTGTATCATCACGAAAGATGGGACGGCAGAGGCTATCCTTTCGGGTTAAAGGAAAAAGAAATCCCGCTGGGCGCGCGTATTATAGCAATAGCGGATGTGTACCAGGCGCTTATTTCCGACAGGCCTTACAGAAAGGCCTTTACGGGAAAGAAGGCCGTTACGATTATCCGTGAGAGCTCAGGCAGTCATTTTGATCCGGTCATCGCGGACGTATTTATGAAAGTGATATCGAACTAAGGAAGAGAGCGTAGTATGAGTAAAATGTCCGACAGAAGAATTTTTAAAAGAGTGCCCGGGGAATTTCAGGTCAGCGTAAACAAAAAAAGAGGAAAAAATCAGGAACTCGGCTATACAAAAAATATAAGCGGTGGCGGGCTGTGTCTGTCTCTTTTTCGTAAAGTGCGCAAAGGGCTCATGCTGGAGCTTGAACTGTTAAGGCGGGGGTATACCGGTTCGTTCCCCTGTAAAGGCGAGGTCGTATGGGTCGCGCGGAACGGCGGTGACAATCGCTTTGATGTAGGAGTGAGATTTACCGATACGGATTTATTGTACGTAGCTAAATTAATGAAGGATTTGAAAGGCCGGGATTCGCTGTTATCGCTCGGCGGTGTTTTATAATAAGAAAAGTATTACTCTATACCCGATATAAAACCTGATTATCGGGCTTTTTTCTGCCTGTTGATAAAAATAGTAGAAAATAAAACCCCTTTGCTCTATAATAGCATAGTCGATTAATTTTTAAACACCCTTTAAGGAGGTATGTATGTTTGATTTCAGTAAACTCGGCGACATGAACAAAATAGCCGGACAGGCCAGGGAAATACAGAAAAAACAGGAGGCTTTTCAGAAAGAAACAACCGATGCTTTAAAGCGCTTGTCCGGGCAAATGGACGAGGTTCTAAAGCTTTTGAAAGAAAGAGGATAAATATGTACAGGGAAAAGATAAGGGTGCTGGATTGTACCATCAGGGACGGCGGACTTATAAACAATCATGATTTTGACATAAGGTTCGTAAGAGAGGTCTATAAATCCCTTTCAATGGCGGGCGTTGACTACATAGAGGTAGGATACAAGAACTCTAAAAAGCTTTTCTCGTCGGAAGAATACGGACTGTGGAAGTTCTGTGAGGATAAAGTTATAAACGAGGCGATAGACGGTATCGAATCCAATACGAAGATTTCGGTGATGGTGGACGTAGGGCGCGTGGAACCGGAGGACGTTAAGCCGGCTTCCGAGAGCCCCGTGCATATGATAAGGACGGCCTGTTATGTTAAAGACGTCGACAAGGCCATTCACATGTCGAATCATTTCGCGGGAAAAGGTTACGAGACGACTATAAATATAATGGCCATTTCCAGGGACCAGGGCCCGGAACTGGACGACGCTCTTAAGCAGATCGAAAACGAATGTAAAGTCAAAGTTGTATATATAGTGGACAGCTTCGGTGCGCTTTATCAGGAGACCACCGAGCATCTCGTAAAACTGTTTAAAAGCATACTCAAGACGAAAGAGGTGGGTTTCCACGGCCATAACAACCAGCAGTTGGGGTTCGGCAACACTATCGAGGCCATTATACACGACGCTAACTATCTGGACGGGACCGTTTACGGCATAGGCCGTGCCGCGGGAAACTGCCCGTTAGAGCTCCTGATCGGATTCCTTAAGAATCCGAAGTTCGATATCCGTCCCGTACTGGACCTGATATCAAAGGAATTTATCCCTTTAAGAAAAAAGATAGAATGGGGATATATACTTCCGTATGCCATATCGGGCATGATGAATGAGCATCCAAAGGCCGCGATGGCATTACGCAAAACTGAGAATAAGGAGAATTACAGGGAGTTCTACGAAAGCCTGATGACGACGGACCTCGATTAACCGCAGTATTATCAAGGAGCGTACCTATGAAAAAAGCTATATTTACGATAACAGTTTTGACGATACTGATTTTCGGGTCGCGCGGCAATCACGCGCTGGCTGTTTATTTCGAGCCTCCCGAATCCGCAACGGAACAGGAGAAAGTGGACGTAAAAAAGTTTACCTCCGGACGGGGAGAGGCTTTCGCCGATAATGTTCTGAAAGTACTGAGAGAGAAGGAAGAGTTCACAGGCGTTAATCTCGACAAAGTAAGAGGATCCATAGAGGATTTCGCGACCGGTTTCGCCGTCGTCTGCCTTAAAAATAATATATCTTCGGGTGCGGTGGATAAGTTATTTAACGGTCTCAGGCAACCGTATGCCGATACGTTGACGCAAGGAGTAAAAAACAATGACGCGGGCGCGGCCTGTGACGCGTTTATCCGAACCGTGGAGAGACGTTTCAGGCTTCTGTACATGAATTTTTCCGAGATCAAAAATAAAATCGGAGACGTAACCCGCGGGCATTTCACGGAAATAATCTCCCGTTTAAATGCGCTTAAACAGACATAACAAAAGGCCGGAGCTCGTTTCTCCGGCCGGCGATTGGTGTGCCCTTGTCACGGCCGTCGAGGCCGGCGCCGATTCGGTGTACTTTGGGGTGAAGAGCCTGAACATGCGCCGCGAAGCGGGCAATTTCGACGTCCTCGAACTTGACAAGATAATGTCTTTTTTGCGCGAGAAGAATAAAAAAGGCTACCTGGCGTTAAATTCAATCATTTACAATCACGAATCAGAGAAGGTCGAGGGCATCCTGAAGAATGCGGCGGCGGCCGGCGTGAACGCCGTTATATTGTGGGACATGGCCGTATTGTCCGCGGCCAAAAAAGCAGGCATACCCGTACATCTATCTACTCAGGCAAGTGTCTCCAATTTTTCAGCTTTGAGATTTTATTATTCGCAGGGAGTCAAAAGGGTAGTCCCTGCCAGGGAATGCACCCTGGATGACATCAGTGAGATTATCCGTCTTTCCGTAAAAGAGAAAATAGACTGCGAGATAGAGACTTTTATTCACGGTGCTTTATGCCTGAGCGTTTCAGGCAGGTGTCTTATATCGCATTACGCCGACTCAAAGCCGGCAAATAGGGGGGAATGTGTTCAGCCTTGCAGGAGAGAATATCTGATTACGGACGTAAATTCGGGAGGCAATCAGTACGTCCTTGGCAGGGATTACCTGCTCAGCCCCAAGGATCTTTGCTGTCTGGGCTTCCTGGAAAGGCTTATAGAGTCGGGGATTACCGCTTTCAAGATAGAAGGCAGGGCGCGTTCTCCGGAATACGTGAAAGAGGTTACGTCCGTTTACCGGGAGGCTATAGACTCCTGTTTTGCGGGAAATCTTAAAGAGCGCCTTGCCGATTTGACCGACAGGCTAAAGCGTGTGTACAACAGAGGCTTCAGCAGCGGTTTCTTTTTCGGAACGCCCGATGACCTCGGAAGCGACAAAGGCACAAGCGCCTATAAAAAGATTTTTCTGGGTGAGATCGAAAGTTTTTATCCAAAAAAGAGCGTCGCGGCGCTTACCGTAAAAAACCGCGGATTGTCCAAAGGTGACGATATAGTGATATACGGGAAATCTACCCCGGTAAGCGGCTTGACGGTACGGGAAATGGAAATCGATCATAATCGGGTGGACAGGGCCGGTAAAGGCGAACGGGTGGCTCTCAAGGTCCCCTTCAGGGTAAGGCGCAGGGACAAGGTTTTTATATTATCTAAAAAATAGGCCGAAAGAAATTATTTGATAGACTGCTCGTTTACCACTATAATGGGTTTTATGCAGGAGGGCGGAGGGATATGGAGGAGAGAAGAAAAGACCCAAGGTATAAGGTAAGGACCAATATTAAATATAAAAAAGCCGAGGCTGCAGACTGGCACAGCGAGCCTTTCGTCGGGAACATAAGTCTGGGAGGGCTGTTTTTCGAATCCTATGAAAAATTCTCCCTTGGCGACAGGCTGATATTCAAGCTCCAGATTTTCAGGGAAGGCGAAGACAGTGAAATCATCGACCTCGAGGGTGAGGTGGTGGCAGTCGAGGACGGGATCGTGAACCACGGAACCAGGGTCAAATTCACGGGCCTCACCGGATATACAAAGACCAGGCTGAAAGAATTCATGACGTATCTCAAATTTTAACGATGAAAAAGACTGTCGCTTTACTCGTAGCGTTAAATCTTTTATTTTTCCGTTACGCGCCCCCAGCGGAGGCCGGGGTATGCAAGAAAATGACCGGCAAAGCCGTTAAGACCGCGGCCAGGCTCACCGTATTTTTCGTGAACATGGATAAGCTGAAAGGCAAGCTCGAGCGCAAGATAAAGACGGCCGATGAGGATAAATTTCGGGCAAAATACAAACGAATATACGAAGCGGTCAAAGATATGCCTCAGGAAATCAAAAAAGAGTATTATATTACGCCTCTCATGACAAAAGAGCGCATGATAGACAACATCAGGAAAATAACCAAAAAAGACGTTTACGGATTAATAAGGACTATTCCGGATGAGACGGTCGCCGACCTTTTGACTATTTACAAATCCGAAATAAAAACGATAGACAATGACTCGTAAATCCCTTCACTTATCGCTCGTTATCTTTTTTTTATGTGTCGTTATGGCTGTTGCCGGTTGTTCGGTAGCGCGCGGTACGGCCAGGCTTACCGGGAGCGCGGTAGCCGCCACTGCCAAGCTCACCTGCAAAGTCGCGGGCGAGGCCGCTAAGGCTACCTGGAAAGGCACGCGAACCGTGGTGAATATGGTCAGGGGCAAGCATGTGATAAACCTGACGAAAAAAGGCAATAGCCTGCTTGTTGACACTACTCTGAATCGCAGAGTCATGTCCAGGATGATATTGGATACCGGATGCACCGATACACAGATATCGTCCAAGGTCGCTTCCAGGATGGGCATACCCCCGGCTGCCGGGAGAAAGACCAGCTGTACCGTCGCAGACGGGAGAAGAGTCAGCTGCAGGGAAGTGGTTATACGAGAGCTCAGGGTCGGAGGCGTCAGGGTGAACAACGTAAGGGCGGTGATACTGGATACCAACAGCCTGGAATACGACGGCTTGCTCGGCATGTCTTTTTTAAATAATTTTATATTCAGAGTGGATTCCGAGAAAGGCGAATTGATACTGGAGAGAAGGACGTGATGAAAAACACGAGACTTTTATTAATTTTAACGGGCGCGGTGATGTTTGCAGCGATATTCGCCGGATATTATGCGGGCATTCTGTATTATAAAGAATATCAGCGCAAGTCGGCTTATTTCGACAAAAAAATTACGAAGGTCAGCGAACTCGAAAAAAGTTTGGGAGATTTGTATCATTCTCTGGAAAACGCGGAAGACGAAAAGGAGATGGATAAAAAAGAGATATTGTCGAAGATCGAGGAAATAAGACACGAGATAAGGAGCTGGCAGGTTGAGCAGAGGGCCGCTATAGCTGATTTAAGGTCGGGTATGGACGAACTAAAGGTGGACAGGCTCGAGAGGTTGGTGCTGAATCTCCGCGAAGAAATGAACGAGTTCAGGATGAGCGTACAGGATCTTAATATAAAAGTAGACGAGATAGAAAAAGAAAAAAGCGTAGACCTTGGCAGGATATCCGTAACCAAATAAAAAGGAGGCGTGTGTGACATTGATAGCGGGCAGGGCGGTGGGCATTTGTATAATCGTCATAGGCGTTATTATGTTGTCCGACAAGAGCGCTATAAGAAAAATGCTGGATTTCTGGAGCGACGGCAAGAGGATGCGGGCAGGAGGCGTAATAAACCTAATCATAGGTATACTGTTTCTATCAGCGGCCTCGGAGGCAAAAAATCCGGTTGTCATTAACATTATCGGGGTTATTTCTTTGCTGAAAGCTGCCATTATATTCATTCTCGGCGTCGAAAAAATGAAGGCCCGGCTCGCGTGGTGCAAGGAAAAAATCACCCTGTCTCTCGCGACCGGCATGGCTTTGTTTGCCATATTTTTAGGCGCTCTTATTCTGAATTCATTTTGATATGCTGAATATCGGTGACCTCAGGATCCCCTCGCGGCTGATTCTTTCCCCAATGGCCGGCGTGTCGACTTTCCCATTCAGGATGTTTAACAGAAAGTTCGGATGTAAGTTCTGCTTTCTTGAAATGATAAACTGCCGCTCTCTCGGCTTTTCCAACCGTAAAACAAAAAAAATGATGCACTCTTCCGGCGAGGACAGGCCGCTCGGTGTTCAGCTTTTCGGTTCAAAGGAAGAATACGTGGAAAGAGCCGTTAACAGTGTCCGGGATTACCCGATGGACCTGTTGGACTTCAACGCGGCCTGTCCTCAGAAGAAGGTAGTGAGGAGAGGCGAGGGAGCAGCTCTTTTAAAAAATCCTAAAAAACTCAATAAGCTGCTCAAGATTTTCGTCAAATATTCCAGGTGGCCCGTAACGGTAAAGATTAGGACAGGCTGGGATAATTCTTCGTCCGTAAAAGAAATCGCTTGCAGGGCAGAGGACTCGGGGATTAAGGCTCTTTTCATACACGGCAGAACCAAAGAACACGGTTACAGGCAGGGAGTAGACTATAAGGCCATACAGAAAGTAAAGAAAGAGCTTAGCATCCCCGTGATAGCAAGCGGCGATATCTTTAATTACGGCCTTGCGAAAAAGATGTTCGATGAGACAGGGTGCGACGGTTTGCTGGTGGCCAGAGGATCTTTCGGAAACCCCTGGATATTCAATGAAATCGAGCAAGGTTTAAAAACAGGCAGGCCCTCCCCGCGTCCCGATATGAGGACCATAGTGAAGACCATGAAGGAGCATTTTAAGTTTACATGCGATTTTTACGGTGAGAAAAAAGGTATAAACGATTTTAAGAAATTTTTTATATGGTACACCCGCTCGCTTCCCAACGTGAGGCCGCTGAGACACAAGGTGGCATATCTTAAATCAGCGAGCGATATGGCAGGTCTTATAGATGAGGTGCTTTGCGCATAAATTGTTTTTCATCACGGTTTCGGCAACCGTGTTGTCGATACTGTTTGCATTCCCGGCAGTCTGCGCCGAAGGTTCTAAGGATGACAGTGAATTCATGCTGTATCTGCCCGAGGGGCTGAAAGACGGGAAAAAATACCCACTGGTCATAGCTCTCTCTCCGACAGCCGATGCCGCTTCCCTGATAAGAGCATGGAAAAGCGCGTCGGACAGATATAAATTCATAATACTTTCCTCCAAAAAACACAGCAACGATACGGATTCTAACGAAATAATGCCCGGGATAATTTCGAAAGTGCTGGACCTTTTTTTAGAATATCCGATAGACAGGACGAAAGTAATAGCTTCGGGGGTGTCCGGAGGAGCCATGGGGGCATATGACTTATGCTATCTCTATCCCGACATTATTATTGCTACCGTTGCCAACGTCGGGATGATAAGAGATTATTTCATTCAGAAAAAAGCGGAATACCCGGAAGCCAAGGTTGCGGTTTTCCTGGCAAGTCCGGGCGATTTCAGGTACGATGAAATGAAAAGGGATGAGGCGTTTCTTAAGGAATTAAATTGGGAGACTAAATGGATCGAGTTTGGGGGAGGGCACAGGATAGCTCCGTCCCCCGTATACGAGAAAGCCGCCGGGTGGCTTTCCGATAACTTATAGGGGCTAAAAATGGAAACTCTTGCTTTTTCGATTTTAATCTTATTCGGTTTGGTAGGTTTCGCGGCGATATTCTTTACCACATTCGGGACTTTTGTAATTTTATTAGGGGCGACTATGTTCGCCTTTATCACGAACTTTCTTTTTATAGACGTAAGGACTCTTATAGTTCTTCTTATTCTGTATCTTGTAGGCGAGCTTTCCGAATATCTTTTCGTGATAATAGGCGGGAAGAAATTCGGCGCCTCTAATCTCGCCGTCGTGGGCGCGCTCATCGGCGCTATCGTCGGGGCGCTTGTCGGTCCTTTTTTACTGGGGATAGGACTTTTACTCAGCGTTTTCCTGGGTATTTTTCTCGGGGCGTTTTTGGTAGAGCTTTCGATACATAACGATCTGAGCAAGTCTATCAAAGCCGGTATAGGCGGCGTGTTGGGGAGATTGGCATCTATAGCGGTTAAGCTGATAATAGCCGTTTTAATGTTCTATATAATAACTTCGCGCATATTATTAATAAGTTAAAATCATGTATTGTTTTATTCTCGGCGGGATATTAAAATAATCTTATGGACAAAGGCGCCTATTATAAGGTTTTGTGCGATAAGTTCATGACGAGCGAAGCACTTTGTAAGCGTTGCGGGGCGTGCTGCGGTGCGCGGGAAGGGGACCCCTGCGAACATTTAAGTCAGGATAATGAAGACAGGTATTTTTGCGACGTTTACGATGAACGTTTCGGCCTCCGAAAAACCGTAAGCGGAGAACCGATACTATGCGTTCCCATCAGGAACATGTCCTATAAGAGCTGGTGGGGGCGGAGTCAGTGCGCCTACGTAAAGGCGATGAGAGGAGTATGAGTATGAGAAAAACATTTCTTATTTTTATCTGCCTGCTTTTATCGGGACTAAGTGCCGTATCGTTTGCGGCCGAGCAGAGGATAAGTCAGATGAACTACAGGAAGGTAATTATACTCGGAGAGGGCATCGAAACAAAAACAGCCTTCGATTATTCCAATTCCTACAGGGGTGTCGCCTGGTATAAAACAGGCCCGGCGCTCGATGAGTCCCTGCAGCCGGGAACGGCCATGAAGGAGCTGATGTCCGAGCTGGACGGGATAAACTCCACCGGCGAAAACTGGGAATTCGTAGTCCCTGCTATGGGCGAGAAGTATTTTTTCCTGACTCTTAAGAACATGAAAGACGGTTCTCTTTCCAACGCTAACGGAGTATTGTACCTGTCAGAGTCGGCCGGAAATGAATCCATCGAGAGCGAGCTGGCCAGGGTCTCGGACGGTACCTTCGGTATAATCTACGGGAAATAATCTTGAGGATACTTTATAAACTAATACTGGCCTTTGTCCTTATCAGCTTTTTGATATGGATAGTGTCTTTTTTTGCGGTGGATTTCGGACAAAAAGCCCTGGAAAAATCCATCGGTGAAAGCTTTGTATTTATAGCCACGGAGCTACTGGATAAAATAGACAGACATGTCACTGCCAGGATAGAGGTGTTTCATGAGTTAGCCGCTTCGGATGAGGTCCAGGAAACGCTGGATGCCTCAAACGCGGAATATGGAAAACTGGATAACAGAGAAGAATACATCGATAAACAGGATAAGAAATGGATACTGGCGCCTGCCGACGAGATCACGCCTTTTATGCGGGATATTCTTGATAACGATCTGTCCCGGATGCTCCAAAGGAAAACCGAATTCTATCAAAGCACTCTTTCCGACAAGACTTTCGGGGAGGTGTTTATTACCAATAAATACGGTGTAAATATCGCTCAGTCGGGCAGGACATCTGATTTCAGACAGAACGACGAGGAATGGTGGCGGCAGACACGGGAAAAAGGGCTTTATGTAAGCGACATCGAATACGATAAAAGTTCAGATATTTTTTCCGTTATAGTGGGCTTGAGAATAGACGACAGAAAGGGTAATTTCAAGGGAATATTAAAGATGGTTTTGAACATAAGGGAGATAATAAGCATACTAAAAGACGCGGAGAAAAAATCCGAATTCAAGGGTGAAGTTTATCAGTTGGCCACCAGAAAAGGGAAACTGATATACTCCACCCGCTCTTACGAACTTTTCGAGAGTCTTTCCGAGAAAGTTTTCGGTTACGTAAACAGCCTCGGGGAAAAAGGTTATTTTGTTCTTAAAGAGAGCCCTTTAAAAGGCAGGCAGGATGAGCTGATAGCTTATGCCACATCCATGGGTAATTACTGGTTTGAAGGGCTTGGCTGGATTATGCTGGTCAGGCACGATACAGAGGAAATATACGCGCCCGTACGTCTCTTTAAGTCCGATATAAGCTTCATATCCGCGCTTGTGGCTTTTTTCTCTATCCTGCTGGGAATAGTGGTTTCAGAGAGTATATCCATTCCCGTGACAAAACTTAAAAATGCAGTGTCTAAAGTGGGTGAAGGAAATTTCGACGTAAAAGCCGATATTTACTCAAAAGACGAGATAGGAGAGCTATCGAAGGCTTTCAATAAAATGGTAAGCGACCTAAAGAGGACGACTACGTCCATATACATACTAAACAGTGAGATCGAAGAAAGAAAGAACGTCGAAAAGAGACTGGAGCGCCTCCTGGAAGAGATGAAAAAAGCGAATTTCAAACTGAAAAACACGCAGAGACAGCTTGTACAGTCCGAGAAGCTCGCATCCATAGGGCAGCTCTCCGCGGGTGTGGCCCACGAGATAAACAATCCGCTGGCTTTCGTTTACAACAATATCTGCGCGTTGGAAGATTATACCTCGGACCTGATCAATCTACTGGAAGAATGCGACAAGTGCCTCGAAGATAAAAAAACCAGCCGAAAAAAGGCACAGAAAGAGATTTCAAAAAAGAAGGAAGAGGTGGACGCTAAATATATTACAGAGGACATAGGCCCGCTTATAAAGGAATCAAAGGAGGGCCTTGAGAGGATAAGAAAGATTGTATTCGATCTAAACAGTTTTGCGCGCAAAGACGCCGGCGAAAGAAAACCCGGAAACATAAACGATATCATAGAAAACATGCTGAACATAATATCGGGAAAGCTTAAATACAAAACCGAAATAAAAAAAGAATACGGCGAAATACCCATGCTCAAGTGCAATATCCAGCAGATAGGCCAGGTTTTCATGAACATACTCGTTAACGCGGCCCAGAGTATAAAGGACAAGGGTACAATAACCATACGCACGTTTTTTAAAGACGGGGATATATACGCGGTCGTAAGCGATAACGGGGATGGCATGACTACGGACGTTCTTAACAATATTTTCGAGCCTTTTTTCACCACTAAGCAGGAAGGCAAGGGCACGGGCCTGGGGTTGAGCATAAGCTATGATATAGTTAAAAAACACAATGGGGAAATCAGTGCGGAAAGCGAACCCGGCAAAGGCACGACTTTTACGGTGATCTTGCCGGCCGACGCGTAATACAGACTTTTCTAATGAAAAAAACACTTTTTTTCGTGTTCATATTATCCGGCCTTTTTGCATGGCTTTTACTCGAGAGCAACACCCTGCTTTTTTACAGGGTTACCGAAGTAAGAAAAGGCTCCCGGGTTACGAGATATAAGGTCGATTTCAGCCGGCAGGCTTTCGTTAATTATATCAAGAGAAAAATAAGTCTTCAGCGCGCAGCCGGTCCCGCGGGAGCCTTAAGCGGCCTGGAATTATCAACAAAAGAACAGGAAAGCATAAAGAAGATATTCGTGGACGGTTCGGCCAAAGCCGATAAAATGATGGACAGAGACAAAGACATTGGCGAAGAGATAAAGAAAATGATAGAGGATTACCGGAATTTGATGAAAATGACTCACGACCTGAAGTAAATTTTATGTCGGAATATATCTGTCCGCATTGCAAAAAACCTATTTACGACGACGAAGCGCTTTTGTGCCTTTATTGCGGAGAGAGCCTGAGGCGTTATTCAGGGCCCATGTCGTCCATGAAATATCGTAAACCCAGGGTGATACTCTTCGTGGCAGTGGCGTTAGCGCTGGCGGGTTTTGTGATTCTGATATTAAGATAGGAGGAGCAGATGAAAGCGATAGCTGTAAACGGCAGCGCGAGGATGAACGGCAATACCGATCGTCTTATAAAAGAGGTCTTTAAAGAGCTGGAAGCAGGCGATATAGATACAGAAATTATCCACATAGGCGGAAAGATGTTAAGGGGCTGTACCGCCTGCATGAAATGCTTCGATACCCGGGATGAGAAATGCGCAATGGATGACGATGAGATAAATTCTTACATCCAAAAACTTAAACAGGCCGATATCATCATATTGGGTTCCCCGACTTATTTCGCAAACGTATCGTCCGAGATGAAGGCATTTATAGACAGGGCAGGTATGACATCACGCGCTAACGGCGACATATTCAGAAGAAAGCTGGGAGCCGCGGTGGTGGCCGTCAGACGCAGCGGCGAAATACACGCGTTTAATTCCATGAATCATTTCTTTCTCATAGGCCAGATGATAGTGGTCGGTTCTTCCTACTGGAATAACGGAAGCGGTCTCGGGCCGGGTGACGTAGAGAGGGACGAGGAGGGCATGGAGACCATGAGGGCTCTCGGAAGAAACATTGCCTGGCTCGCCAAAAAAATAAAGAAAGAAGGGTGAATTTTGTCATGGAGTATGGAGTCGGAAAGCCCAAGCAGGACGCGCTAAAGTCCAGGATGGAGTCGTTAAGCATAAACGAATCCGACATAGACGAACACTTTATCCGCGCCAGTAAAAAAGGCGGACAGAGAGTAAACAAAGCATCGGTATGCGTATATCTTAAGCACAAACCCACCGGCATAGAGGTAAAATGTCAGAAAGAGCGCTCACGCGCCGTTAACCGTTATTATGCCAGGAAGATATTAACCGATAAGATAGAGTCGCTTATAAATGGCCGTAGGAGTGCCAGGCAAAAAGAGATCGAAAAAATAAGGCGCCGGAAGAGAAGGCGTTCCCGCCGGGCAAAAGAGAAGATGCTCAGGAAGAAAAAAGAACAATCCGAGAAGAAAAAGCTAAGAAAGCCCCCTAAAGTAAACGATTATTAATAATTGACTTTTTCCGATTTTTTGGTAAAATATAGACATTAATAAATAAGGCCATGGGTTATTCACGGAACATGGCCCTTTTCTGTCTGTAGGGTTTTCATGGTTTTTAAAGGTCTTTTTTAAGGGAGGCTATTATGAAGATAAAGCGTTTTTTAAATATCATTTCTTTAGTCACGGCTTTTTTCCTGATCATCCCCGGTGTTTATGCCGGGTCCTCTTTTTGCGGCGATAACACTCTGAGGGTAAACCTGGGGTTTTCAGGGGCTAAAGAGAGAGAAAAGACTCGCGTATTCCTGAGGACAGCCGCGGAATTCAAAAAACATACCGTCAGTCCCGAAAAATACGGACTAAAACTCAAGGAAGTAACATTTACTCAACTCTCCGGTCCGGACGAGGACCGCGATCCGTCAAAAGACAGGATGCTGATACAATCTATAGTCGCATCGGACATTACGGCTCTGTCTGCTTTTTTTAACAGGGGTTGCGGCATAGACTCTTCCACCGGGGAACCAAGGCCTGATGCCGGTGCCAGGAAAAAAGTAGCCGACGGAGGAGCGGTCACCGTAATGGAGGGTATGCTCAGGTCCATGGCTCAGGAGATGGATATCACCATAATAATAGGCGGAAGCGAAGGCAAAACACGTGACGGCGCGCCTGCCTTAAAAGTCAAGCAGGTCATAAATCCCGAAGGCAAAAACGGTATGTATATTGTGCATGCCGATCCCATAGAAAACACAAACGCGCAATCCGAGGACAAAGACGGCTCGTGCGTGCTCTTTTTTCTTACCAGAATCCCCGCCGGAGAAGAAAAGATGCTCAGAAAAGACGCCCGCTCGTCCAAGCTCTCGATACAGGCCTTTCTTGAGAGAAAACACGGCGATGATATAGCCAAATACAAGATACCTTTTTGCCATGACCGCTACGTAATAGCCGCCAGCTATCCCGGGAAACCCGGCGCTCGATACATAGCGAATTTTGATCCTACGGGAGATCCGGTTAAAATACTCGAAGAGATAGCCAGAGAGCATGACATTACTCTGGCCGAACTCGGCAAAAAGACGCACGTGATTTTCCTTAAAGGGGACAGGCAAAGGCACGACTATATAGAAGCCGCTATTACAGGCCTTCGGGATCGTGGCAATGAGATAACGTTTGACACGGTTGCGGACGGAGACGCTTTTCCCAGGATCATGTCTTTACTGGGGCTGCCTACCAGCAGTAATAAAGAATGGACTATAGTATTGGGTGCCAGCGGAGCCATAGAAGGTTTTGCTACGGGGATGACCGGTTCGGGCAGGCTTAACTTAAAAGGTGATACCGTAGGCAGAGTAAGGATGGTGCATTCCTCAAAGAAGATACCGGGAGCTGATTTATCCGGTTGGGACAACTACAGCCCGGATGACCTCGGTGATTTCAGTATATTGGGTATCACACGGCCTAACAGGATAGTCACGGAAGAAGAGTATGGGGATCACGAGAGGATCTTTATCGCTTCGGGAATAACAGGGTTAAGGAACGAAGTGGATATAGCTACCGAGTTATCCATAGAAAAAGTCGAGGAAGGCACAGGTTATTTAAAGGTCAGTTCTTTTGTCATAGATCGGAGGGGGAGAGGCTTTACGGTGGAAAGCGTCTACGAGACTCCCGACAGTAAGCATACCGCTATGATAATAAGAGCAGACAATGACTACGGGTTTTTGGATAACAGCGTGAGGGATTATGCCATAACCAGGATAATAGAGACCGACAGCGATGAGGAAAGGTTTATGTGGGAAGAGAGGCTCGGAGTCGCCGGCCTCGATGAGGATACGGTTAACCGGCTTAAAGAGCTTTTGATTATAAAGCGTGATTCCCCCGACACCATGATTCAGGTGGCCCATTCCGATGGATTACTCAGGGAGAAGGTCATTAGCATCGATGAGGCGATAGACCGGATCCTGAAAGGAAATTACAGCCTTAAATATTCAGACGGTTTGACCCTTATAGACTTAAACAGCCCGTCCGTCGATGAACTAAGG
>CAZEGO010000005.1:0-25684 GCA_964511955.1 uncultured Planctomycetia bacterium
TAATGCCGAGGCCCGGGCCTATGATGACAACGCTACACTTTTCTATTTTTCCCAGCACTTTGTCCAGGGCTTTACAAGATAAAGTTCTATATTTTGTCTCGGGCAAAGGAAAAGTTATAACTTCCGTAAGCTTCGCCTCCATCAAATCGTTCAGCGACTCTGGCAGGCCCAGAGTCACCAGACCCGCCCCGGCGCGCAATACAGCCTCGGAGCATAAAGCCGCCGCCCCGGTCATCCCACATGACCCAGCCAAGACAAATACATGCCCGTAATCGCCCTTATGAGTATCTTTTTTTCTTTTTTTTAACATATTAGCGACATGATACATGCTCCTCGTCCTTTATCGCTGATTACTTGCAAAGTATCGCGTTGCTGACCGCGTAGTTATTAGTATGCGACATCGATACCATTATGTTGGTCAGGTTGTTTTTCTCCGCAAACTCCTTGGCCTCACCGTGCAATACCACTTCCGGCTTACCCTTTTGGTCGTTAAGTATTTCTATATTTTTAAGCTGTATACCCACTCTCGTATCGCCGAACGCCTTCAGCACGGATTCTTTACACGCGAAACGCGCGGCGAGATTTTCCTGGGAAAATTTTTTTGTCCTTGCGTAACTAAGCTCTCTGTCGGTAAAAACTCTTTTAAGGAATTTATCTCCCCATTCATCCAGAGCCTTTTTTATCCTGTCCACTTCTATGATATCAACGCCTATCCCGCTTATCACTTTACCAGCCTCTTCATGTCTTTGACCGCCCTGTAAAGCCCGCTGAAAGCAGCCTGAGAAATTATAGAATGTCCTATATTGATCTCGTTCATGCCATCGATGGCGGCCACCCTTGACGCGTTTTCATAGTTTAAACCGTGTCCCGCATTAACCGTAAAACCGATTTCTATAGCGAATTTCGCTGCTTTTACTATTTTTCTGAACTCGGACTCTTTTTGTCCTTTTGTCCCGGCCAGACTGTATTGTCCCGTATGTATTTCTATAATACGCGCGCCTGTTTCCCGCGCAGCCTCTATCTCCCTGGTATCCGGATCTATGAAGATGCTCACTTCTATACCGCTCTTACCCAAAGATTTTATAACATTCTCTATATTTTTTTTTTGACGGGTGACACACATACCGCCTTCGGTGGTAAGCTCCTGTCTTTTTTCCGGAACCAACGTAGCCTGGTCCGGTTTGATTTTTTTTGCGATAGACACAATCTCCCCGTCAACCGACATCTCGAGGTTAAACATCGTTTTAACGGCTTTTCTTAATTTCTTAACGTCATCGTCGTTAATATGACGTCTGTCTTCCCTGAGATGTGCCACTATACTGTCGCATCCCGCCATCTCGCAAATAACGGCGGCACGTATCGGGTCGGGTTCTTTCCCGCCCCTGGCCTCTCTTAAAGTGGCTATATGGTCGATATTCACGCCGAGCCCGGGCATTTTATTTCTTCTCCATTATGTATCCGCGGTTGCCTTTTTTTGTTTCTTTTTCCGGGTGAGCCCGCTGAGATTCGTTGCCGAGATGGGTAATGAACGAAGATTTATAGTATTCTCCTGACCTGTACCTCTCTTTTTTCAGCTCACCGTTTACATAAAACCACGTGAACACGGCAAGAATCAGGGAAAAAATCTTAATCCAGAAATTATTTATTATCCAGTTTTTCATTTGCTATTTTTTGACGAATATGCTTTTATGTTTTTTTTTCGTACCGCAAAGATCCACCAATACCCGCTCCAACGCGTCCTTATTCAAATCGTTTATAAGTCTGCCTTTAACCGCCACGGAAACCATGCCGGTTTCTTCGGAGACTATTACAACGACCGCGTCGGTCTCCTCGCTTAAACCCAGCGCCGCCCTATGCCTGGTCCCGAGAGTTCGTGAGACTTTCGGGTTCTGCGTCAGCGGAAAAAGGCACCCGGCCGCGGAAAGACGGTTTCCCGATATTATCACGCCTCCGTCATGCAGGGGCGTATTAGGCATGAACGTGGTTATAATCAATTCCGTGGATACATTGGCGTCTATCTCGACACCGCTTTCCACGTAATGAGTGAGCCTGCTTTCCCTCTCTATTGCTATCAGGGCTCCTATTTTTCTTCGCGACAGAGAGCTCACTGCTTTTATCACTTCTTTGAACGTCCCTGAACCCCCCGCAAAAACTTCGGACCATTTATGTTGACCTATACTGGCTAATCCCCGCCGCAGTTCAGGCTGGAATATTATTAACATGGTTATGACGGATATAGCGAATAGCCTGGTGAAAATCCAGTTAATAGTATTGAGTTGTAGTTTTTGTGTTACTATGAAAAATATGCCTATCAGAATAATGCCTTTTAATACCTGTACTGCTCTTGTCCCCTGAGCAAAGACAAGTATGACATAAAAAGCGAGCCATAAAATACCTATTTCTATCAATATTTTCGCTATAGTCAGGTACTCAGACATTTGCCTTTACCTCTGTATGCGAGCGCATCACCGCGTCCATGACTCTAACCACGTCTTTCATCTGTCCTACGTCGTGAACCCTTACAATATCAGCTCCGTTCCTTACGGCTATAGCCACCGCGGCCGCAGTGCCGAAAACTCTGTGTTCGGTTTCTTTTTTCAGGATATTACCTATGAATGATTTCCTGGAAACGCCTATCAATAAAGGTTTACCCAAGGACTTAAACCTGTGAAGCCTGTTTAATATTTCAAGGTTATGCCGGAATGTTTTACCAAAACCTATCCCCGGGTCTACAATTATATTCTCTTTCTTTATCCCGGCTTCTTCCGCTCCGTTTACAAGCTCTCTGAGGCGGTTTATTATATCCTCTACCGTATCTTCGTAAAAAGGATTGGCCTGCATGGTCCGAGGCACACCTTGCATGTGCATTAGGACAACTTTGGCATCTTTAACTTTTCCTACCACGGATATCATTTTCTCATCCCACGTCAAGCCGCTTATGTCGTTGACGATTGAGGCGCCGCTGTCAAGAGCCTGCCTGGCCACTTCGGATTTCCTTGTGTCTATGGAAATGGGTATCTTGATTCTCTTTACTGCTTTGCGTATGACGGGAATGACTCTGTTCAGTTCTTCTTCCTGGCTGACGGGAAAAGAACCCGGCCTTGAAGATTCACCTCCCACGTCTATCAGATCAGCTCCTTCCTCTGCCATTTTTTCACAGCGCTCCACGGCTTTATCCGGATATCCGAATAAGCCGTCACCGCTAAACGAATCGGGCGTCATATTAAGCACACCCATCACATAAGTCCTGCCCCCCGGCTCAAGCCTTGTCATTGGCACTTTCCTTGTTATCCTCGTCCTCTTTTTTAGTCGCGGGCAATACCAGTGCTTTTACTTCTTCCGAATCCATTACCTCTCTTTCGAGTAATTTTTCTGCGAGTATCTTTAGCTCGTTCTTGTGTTGTTCGAGTTCTTTTTTTGCTCTCTTAAAACAATCGTCTATTATCCTGCGCACTTCTTTGTCTATGTCTATGGCCGTCGCTTCGCTGTAATTCTTTTCTTCCGTAATGTCACGCCCCAGAAATACCTGTTCGTTTCTTTTTCCGAATGTAAGGTTCCCGAGTTTTTCGCTCATGCCCCAGCGCATGACCATGTCCCTCGCTATTTCCGTCGCCTTTTCCAGGTCATCCTGAGCTCCCGTTGAGAGCTCGTCGAACACAAGTTCTTCGCTGGCCCGTCCGCCCAATATTCCCACTATCTTCCCCAGTAGTTCGGTCCTGGTAACTATGTGTTTATCTTCGAGCGGCAACCTCATCGTATAGCCAAGTGATATACCCCTGGGTATTATCGATACTTTATGCAGCGGATCGGCTCCTGGAATAAGCAGAGCCAGCAGGGCATGCCCGGATTCATGATACGCTACTATCTTTTTCTCAAGCGCGTTTATAACTTTCATTTTCTTTTCAGGGCCCGCGATAACTCTTTCTATGGAATCCTGCATCTCTTTAATGCCCACGCTTTGTCTGTTTTTCCTGGCCGCAAGCAACGCCGACTCATTGACTAAATTAGCCAGATCGGCTCCCGAGAAACCGGAAGTCTGACGGGCTATGGACTTAAGATCCACTTCTTTTCCGATTTTTATTTTTTTGACGTGTACTTTGAGTATCTCTTCCCTGCCCAGTATGTCGGGTCTCGAGATGATTATAGTCCTGTCGAACCTGCCCGGCCTCAATAAAGCGGGGTCCAGGACATCGGGCCTGTTAGTAGCGGCTATCAGTATAACGCCTTCCTGCGTGTTAAATCCGTCCATTTCCACAAGCAAAGCGTTTAAAGTCTGCTCTCTTTCGTCGTGGCCTCCGCCTATACCGGCGAAGCGCTGTCTACCCACCGCGTCTATCTCGTCTATGAATATAATACAGCCTTTTCCTCCCGTCTTCGCGGCACGTTTAGCCTGCTCGAAAAGATCTCGGACCCTGGAGGCTCCCACACCGACAAACATCTCCACGAAATCAGACCCGCTTATGCTGAAAAACGGAACCCCGGCTTCTCCGCTTACCGCTTTAGCCAGAAGCGTCTTGCCTGTACCCGGAGGTCCCATCAAGAGAACGCCCTTGGGTATTTTACCTCCGAGCCTCTGGAATTTCTTGGGATCCTTAAGAAATTCTATGACCTCCTTCAGCTCCTCTTTTGCTTCTTCAACGCCTGCCACGTCATTGAATGTAACCTTGGTCTTGCCGCCGCCTATCTGACGCGCGCGACTTTTGCCGAACGAGAGTATCTTTCCTCCGCCCTGCGAATTCCTGTAGACAAAGAACCATAAAAAACCGATAAACAGTATCATGGGGCCCAACGAGTAAAAAAGATTTGCCCACATGGTCTTCGGCGGTTCGACGTTAAAATTCGGCACGTTTTTTCTTAAGAGCCTTATCAGGTCCTGATCGCCCTCCGGTATATTCACTGTAAAACGCGCACCGCTGGAGAACGTCCCTTTTATTTTATCGTCGGTTTTTACCGCGGAAGTTATGGCTTCGGTATCGGCGTTATTCTCGAGCAACCTGTAGAATTCGCCGTACGTAATTTCGCGGGGACCTCCGTCTGTGGTAAGCGAACCCGCCCTCACTATGTACATTATCAACAGGAATACTCCTATCCATAATAGTATATTTCTGTTAAATCCGGGCTTATTATTCTTTTTGTTCGGTTTTTTCGGTGTTGTATGCTGCATTATATCCCCTAACTAGTATTTAAAATTATCGTTATCAAATATTGATTTTAACACAGGTGAGTTAATAAAATCAACTCTTTTACTATGTTTTATTAATCACGGAAAGAGCGCTTCTTTTTTTTTCGATATCGATGCCGCCGGGAAGGTCGACTACGGAACGTACCGGTCTGTTATAAATCAGATCCTCGATCTCCTTCCAGTGCCGGTAGGTAAATCTTCTCAGGTTACCTTTGCTTTCCTCCAGAGCCGCTCTAACTATTCTCTTCATAACGGCCGGCTCCTGTTTTTTCAGCTTCCTGATGTCCAGCAATATTTCTTTTTTGCCGTTCCTCCTGGACATACCGCGGAATTTTCTTTTCGAGTATTTATTAATAAAATCATTCTCTTCTCTGAGGTTCTCGGCCATATTGCAGAGTACATCTTTCAGGTTGGGATTAAACTCCTTTTCGAGAAAAGGAAGGACTTCGTGCCTGATTTTATTCCTGGTAAACACCGTCTCGTCATTCGAAGAATCCTTCCTGACGGATATATCGTTTTCGGATATAAATCGTTCTATCTCTTTTCTTGACAATTCCATAAGCGGCCTTATAACGGCATATCCTCCGATTTTTTTCGAGAAACTCATACCACCCAACCCGGCTGTTCCCGCTCCCCTCAGAGTTCTCATAAGCACCGTTTCGGCCTGATCGTCACTATTATGGCCTACGGCGATCTTTTTTATACCCATATCCGCGGCTGTCTGCATAAGGAAATCGTATCTTTCCTGCCTGGCCGCCTCTTCGGAGGATATACCTTTCTCATTCGCTAAGGCAGGTACATCTTTTTCTCCGCAAGCTATAGGAACGCCGAGTTTTTCAGCCAGCCTTTTACAGAAACGCATATCTTCCCTTGACTCTTCTCCCCTGAATTTATGGTCAAGATGGGCGGCGTATAAATCTAACATAAATTCTTTCTTAAGAGCCTTCAACGAAAAAAGAAGAGCCACGGAGTCAGGTCCGCCCGAAAGAGCGACCAGAACCTTGTCGTATTTTTCCAGTAAATTATATTTAAGAATAGTGTCTTTAACTTTATCTATGAACATCGCGGTAGGAAAATTTAACCTCTTACCAATCACTTTGCTCCGATACGGAGCACTCACCACTTAAAGGAATGTGGATGCACCAAGAACCCGAGCAAAGTGAACGGTTCGTGGTAGCGGCGAGTGGATTCGAACCACTGACGCGCCGGGTATGAGCCGACTGCTCTGACCAACTGAGCTACGCCGCCGTATCTATTGTTAAAGGTTTAAAGCTTGAGGTGTAAGGTCAAAAATTTTTACTTTACTTCTCAAGCCTTAAACCTTTAACCGGATTAAGGCTTCCTGTCCGGTATCCTTCCAGGTCTAAAACAATATAACAAAATCCCAGGGATTTCAAGTGTTTTATTATTTTATCACAAAATTTTCTGTTTAAAAATCTTTTTATGTCTTTTTTCTCCACCTCTATCCTCGCGGTCTCAACGTAATATCTCACCCTCACCTGTTTTACTCCCTGCTTCCTGATGTAGCTCTCTGCATTCTCTATTCGGCGCAACACAGAGACGGTAATAGGAGTTCCGCAGGGTATTCTCGAGGCCAGACAAGCCATAGACGGAAAATCCCAGCTTTCGATTCCCAATTTTCGCGAAAGCCTTCTGATTTCTTTCTTAGATATGCCCGCGTCCTGCAAGGGGCTCTCCACTCCGAACATCTTTTTGGCCCTGCTGCCGGGACGATAATCTGCGAGGTCATCCGCATTGGATGCGTCTACCACATTTCTTAAGCCTCGTTCCCGTGACATTTTTTTTAGCTTTCCAAAAAGCTCTTTTTTGCAATAAAAACATCTGTCTTTCGGGTTTTTTGAGAACTTCTTATTCTTAAGTTCGTTCGTGCGGATTATTTCATGCCTTACTCCCAGAACTCTCGCGAATTTCCTCGCCTGTTTAAGCTCGGTCCCGGTATAGGTCTCGGAAACAGCTGTGACCGCCAGGACTTTATCCCGGGACAACACATCGAAGGCGACCTTAAGCAAAAAACTACTGTCCATGCCCCCGGAAAAAGCCACCAAAATGCTATCCATCGTTTTTAAATATCCGCAAAGCCTCTTTAATTTTTCACTACTATCTAATCTCATAATCAACGCTTTCTTCAATGCTAAATGCACACTTCAGGTAATACCTGAAATGTGCATTTGCACACTTTAGGTATTACCTGAAGTGTGCAAATGGTTATTCCAGGACCTTGTCTATCCATCCTCCGCCTGTTACGTATTCGCCTTTGTAAAATACCGCTGCTTGGCCCGGAGTAATAGCGTTTTGCCCAAACTCGAATTCAACTTCTATTTTATTATTTTGTCGCTTTCGCAATACCGCTTTTGCTTTTCTATGGTTATAGCGTATCTTTACCATGGCCTCAAACTCGCCGGCAGGCTTGTCCGCGAGCCAATTGATTTTTTTGACAAGGAATTTTTTTTTGCAGGCCAAAGCGCGCTCGCCCACGACTATTATGTTTTCTTCCGCCTTTATAGATATTACATAGAGAGGTTTTTTATAAGCTATACCCATACCCCTTCTCTGCCCTATCGTAAAGTTCCAAAAGCCTTTATGCTTACCCAGGACTCTTCCGTTAACGTCGATTATTCTCCCCTGCCTGGGCTCAATACCGCAATATTCTTTTATGAAATCCGAATAATTATTCCCCGGTACAAAACAAATCTCCTGGCTTTCGGGTTTATCGTGCACGGGAAGGTTTAGTTCTTTTGAAATCCTTCTGATTTCCGTTTTGGCGATACTTCCTATGGGAAAAAGTATACCGTTCAGTTGCTCCCTGTTGATAGAGAAAAGTACGTATGATTGATCTTTATGCTTATCGGCCGCTTCCCTGAGTCCGGTGTACCTGTTGCGATCTATGATGGCATAATGCCCCGTGGAAATAAAATCGCATTCGAGTTCCCGTGCTTTTCTCCATAATCCTCCGAATTTGACCTTCTGGTTGCAGACTATGCAGGGATTCGGAGTACGGCCGTTCAGGTACTCTCCCGTAAAATAATCTATCACTTCTTCGCGGAACAACTCTTCGAAATTCAGAACATAATGCCTTATCCCGAGCGCATCGCATACTTTTTTTGCGTCCTCGGTGTCTTTCAGCGAACAGCACATCCGCTCGGCGCTGCAGCCGCAATGCTCTTTCGGCCATATCTTTAAGGTTGCGCCCACCGCTTCATAGCCCTGCTCTTTTAAAAGAGCCGCGGCTACGGAGCTATCAACCCCGCCGCTCATGGCTATAAGTACGCGTTTTTTCATTTTAAATATCTATCTATCGCTTTCGCGGCTCTTTTGCCGGCGCCCATCGCGGCTATAACGGTATTCTCGCGAGATGAAGCGTCTCCGCCCGCATAGACACCTTCTATATTGGTGGCTTGCGTCTCAGGGTCTACGGTTATTTTACTCCATTTATCGGTTTCCAGCCGCGGGGTAGCTCTTAAAAATACCGGATTAGGGCTCTGCCCAATCGCCATTATCACAGTATCCACGTCCATAATAAAATCGGAACCCTCCACCTCGATAGGACGTTTCCTGCCTGACTTGTCCGGTTCGCCCAACTCCATTCGTACGCACCTCATGGATTTAATAAATCCCTGTTCGTCTCCGAGTATTTCTTTAGGAAGAGTAAGGACATAAAGATCTACGCCTTCCTCTTTGGCGTTTTCCACTTCTTCGCGCCTGGCCGGCATCTCTTGTTCGGATCTTCTGTAAACGATAAACACCTTATACGCTCCCAGCCTCAGGCAGACTCTGGCGGAGTCCATTGCCGTATTGCCGCCTCCGACCACGGCTACCTTTTTTCCTATATTTACGGGCGTGTCGTACTCGGGAAATAAATAGGCTTTCATGAGATTGGCCCTGGTCAGGAGTTCATTAGACGAATAAACCCTGTTCAGGTTCTCTCCCGGAATGTTCATAAAGCTGGGCAGCCCCGCCCCTGTACCGATAAATACTGCTTTATATCCCTCCTTAAATAATTCATCTAAAGTGTAATTCGGACCTACTACGAAATTAGTAATCACTTCGACTCCGAGGGACTTTAAATATTCCACTTCTTTTCTCACTGTTTCTTTGGGCAATCGGAATTCCGGTATGCCGTAAACAAGCACGCCCCCGGCCTCATGCAAAGCCTCGTAAACAGTCACGTCATACCCTATGCGAGCCAGATCTCCGGCGCACGTAAGCCCGGCCGGCCCCGACCCGACAACGGCCACTTTTTTTCTCTTTTTCCCTGCCTCCTGTCTCATGTTGCCATTCGCTGATGTTTTTTCAAAATCCGAAGCAAATCTCTCAAGCGCACCTATATTTATCGGTTGCCCCTTTGCTCTCAGCACGCACGCGCCTTCGCATTGATTTTCCTGCGGGCAAACGCGCCCACACACTCCGGGAAGATTGTTTTTTTCCTTAATAATATCCGCGGCGCCCGGGTAATTCTTATTTTTTATAGCGTCTATGAACCGCGGTATATCTATCTCGACCGGGCAATTAGCCGAACACCTTGGTTTTTTGCAAAAAAGGCACCTCGAAGCTTCTTTAAGGGCTTCCTCATCCGAAAACCCCAAAGCCACCTCATCGAAATTCTTCACTCTTTTTCCAGGGTTCTGTTTTCTCATATCAGTTTGTTTTCTTAATACCTCTGATTTTACAGGCGTGCTCTTCCTGCTCTCTGAAAAGAACCTGCCTGGACATAAGTTCCCCGAAGTCGACCTTATGCCCGTCGAACTCCGGGCCGTCCACGCACGCGAATTTAGTTTCCCCGCCTACGCTTATTCTACATGATCCGCACATACCGGTTCCATCCACCAGCACCGTATTAAGAGATACGAGCGTTTTTATGCCGCAGGGTTTTGATATGTCGGATACCGCCTTCATCATAATGGCCGGGCCTACGGAATATATCAGATCGATTACCGCGTCTCTTTCTATCAATTCTTTCAGTACGTCCGAAACAAAGCCTTTTCTGCCTTCGGAACCGTCGTCCGTGGTAATAAAAAACTCGTCGGATACCTTCTTAAGCCTATCCCTGAAGATTATATGATCCTTGTTTCTCGCGCCGATCACCGCGATGACTTTATTGCCGATCTCTTTATAGGACTTAGCAACTGGGTAAAGCTCTGCTATGCCCACGCCCCCGCCGATACAACAGACGGTGCCTATTTTTTTTATATCGGTCGGGTGCCCCAGAGGGCCTACCACGTCCCGCACAAAATCTCCCTCCTTTTTTTCGGACATTCTATGCGTAGTAACCCCCGCTACCTGATAAACGACCGATATATTTTTGTCGTCACGGTCGGCGACCGTCAGGGGAATCCTTTCACCTTTTTCGTCAACTCTGATTATCAGGAACTGGCCTGCGCGCGCCCTCTTAGCCACAAACGGCGCCTCTATCTCCATTAGATAAATGCTCTCGGCTATTTTTTTATTTGATAACACCTTAAACATCTTTGTCTCCCCCTATAAACCTGAGTCCTTTCAACGTTAAATACGGGTCGATCCTTTGTACCGTCCGGCAATAAGCCCCTATCAATTCCGACATCCCGCCCGTGGCTATCACGACTGCTTTTTCGGCGTATTTGGTCTTAAGCTCGCGGACTAACCCGTCGCAAAGAGCGCTAAACCCGTAAACAGCCCCGCTTATCATGCTGTGCCTTGTCTCCCTGCCCAATATACCTTTGGGCCTGGCCAGTTTGACCCTTGGAAGCAAGGCAGCTTTTTCGGACAATGCATTTAAGGATATCTCCACGCCGGGAATTATTACCCCACCCAGATATTCTTTTTTTTTGGTTACCACATCTATGGTTATCGCGGTCCCAAAATCGACTATAACGGCGTCTTTCTTTAATATCTCGTTAGCCCCTCTCGCGTTAACCAGTCTGTCTCCCCCCACCTGTGAGGGCTTTCTGTATAAATTCTTCACTCCGGCCGATAAGTCCCTGCCTACCACGGATATTTCTGCTTTCAAAAACTTTTTAAGGTTCATTTCCGCATCCCTAAGCTTAACAGGAGAGACGCTCACGATTATCACCTTGTCGATTTTGCAGGCATGGCGGCCTATTTTTTTTCTCAATTGAGATACTCCGGATTTCGGGCATCCTTCAATCCTGAAAGATTTTATCAGTTTCTTGCCCTGGAATATTCCGCAATGAATATTGGTGTTACCTATGTCCATAGCCAATAACATATTTCACCGCCCGTTAATCTGTTCAGCGTTTACCTCAGCATCGCGACGTCGCCCGCCAATACCCTTTCGGTGAAACCAGAATCATTTCTGAGCAAAAGCGCGCCGTCTTTATCTATGTCTACGGCCAAGCCCGATACGCTCTTATCATGATAACTTATTTTAACATGCCTATCAAGAACAGCCGAAAGTCTTTTATACTCTTCAAGAAGAGATTCTACGCCACTGTCGCGCTTAAACCTTCCGTACAGGATGTCTATGTTTTCCAGTACACGCTTTACCAGGTCTATTCTGGACACTCTCTCGCCTTTTTCTTCGGCTACGGAACCGGCCGTGTCAGGAAGCAACTCTGTCCGGGTATTAATGTTTATGCCGATACCCAGTATAACAAAATTTATTTTATCAGCCTCACCGTTAAGTTCTGTCAGTATACCGCAAAGTTTTTTCCCGTTCACCAGTATATCGTTGGGCCATTTGATAAGAGCCGGAAGCCCTGTCATCTGTCTCATGCCTTTCGCTATGGCGAGCGAGGCGAGCAAGGTAATGACCGAAAGCTCTCTGGGCAGAATTTCAGGCCGCAGGACAATCGAAAAATACGCGCCCTTACTTTTGGGCGATATCCATTTCCTGCCCAACCGGCCCTTACCCTTAGTCTGATATTCCGCGGCCACAACAGTCCCTTCCCTTGCCCCTTCCAGGGCCAGAGCGTAAGCGGTATCGTTGGTGGAGGATATTTCCATGAAGGAATATATCTTTTTGCCTACAAGCTTTGTTTTCAGACCGCTTTTTAATTCGGTAGAAGTAAGCCTGTCCGGTACCGTTATTAATTTATAACCTAAATGCGGGGACGCTGCTATATCATACCCTTCCTCCCTGAGATTCTCTATGTGTTTCCAGACGGCGGTACGCGAGACGCCGAGAATACCGCTGAGTTCCTCGCCGGATAAATAATTGTCCTTATGTTTTTTAAAAAGATTGATTATTTTTTCGTCCGTCGACATTTCTTATCCGATCAGGGTTTTAACTTTAATGATTTTATCCTGTCTCTGAGTTCGGCGGCTCTCTCAAATTGTAAATTTCTCGCGCATGTTTTCATCTCCTGCTGCAACTCGGCTATGAGGCTTTCCCTTGCATATTTCTCCTCGGTTTGCCCGGCTGTCTCCAGCACTATCTCGCTTGCTCTTTTCAACCCTTCGATACCTTCCCGTATGGCTTTCCGCACGGAAACCGGCGTAATGTTGTGCGCGCGGTTGAATTCTATCTGTTTTTCTCTTCGCCTGGTGGTCTCGTCGATAGCTTTTTTCATGGACCCGGTCACCGTATCCGCGTACATGATAACCCGGCCGTCTATATTGCGAGCAGCCCGCCCCGCCACCTGTATCAATGAAGACTGCGACCTCAGAAACCCTTCCTTGTCGGCATCCAATATCGCCACTAATCCCACTTCCGGCAGGTCCAGCCCTTCTCTCAAAAGGTTTATTCCCACCAGACAGTCGAATTTTCTTTTCCTTAAATCCCGTATAATCTCGGAACGTTCTATGGTATCTATTTCTGAATGCAAATAGGTAACTTTGAGGCCGGCTTCTTTAAGATATTCGGTCAGATCCTCGGCCATTCTTTTGGTGAGAGTGGTCACAAGAGACCTTTGGTCAGCCACGGTTCTGGCCTTCACGTTTTCTATTAAATCGCGTATTTGCCCTTCCGTCGGTTTTACTATAATTTCAGGGTCCACAAGTCCGGTAGGCCTGATCAATTGTTCTACTATCTGCTCCGATTTATTAACCTCGTATTCGGACGGCGTAGCCGAAACGTAAATGGTTTCCCCGGTTACTTCCGTAAACTCATCGAAGCTAAGAGGTCTGTTGTCCAAAGCCGAAGGCAGTCTGAACCCGTAATCGACCAGTACCTGCTTACGTGCCCGATCACCGTTATACATGCCCCTTATCTGCGGGATAGTAACGTGAGACTCGTCTATTACGGTCAAAAAATTATCCGGAAAATAATCTATCAGGCAGCTCGGCCTCGAACCCGGCTCACGGTTGCTCAGATGCCTTGAGTAATTTTCTATACCGTTGCAATAGCCTAACTCTCTCAGCATCTCTATGTCATAACGTGTCCTGGATGACAGCCTCTGGGCCTCCAGTAATTTGTTCAGGCTCTTCAACTCTTTCACTCGCTCATTAAGCTCCTTGAATATATCTTTTACGGCCCGTTCTATTTTGTCCTGGGTTGTAACGAAATGTTTAGCCGGATATATGGCGGCTTTATCTACTGCTTCCAGCTTATTGCTGGTCACGGGGTCTATCTCGAATATTTCCTCGACCGCGTCACCGAAAAAATTTATCCGTAAAGCCGTTTCCTTGTAGGCCGGGAAAATATCGATAACGTCCCCTCTTACCCTGAAACATCCTCTGTGAAAATCAATATCGTTTCTGGCATAGTGTACACCTACCAACTGGGATAAAAATTTACCTCTTTTTATAAACTGGCCTTTCTCGATAAAAAGTAAAAGGTCCTTATAATCCTCGGGCGAACCCAACCCGTAAATACAGGATACGCTCGCTACTATAATAACGTCCTTCCTGGACATTAGTGAACTGGTAGCCGATAACCTCAGGCGATCTATATTGTCGTTTATGGAAGCGTCTTTTTCGATGTACGTATCTGTCTGCGGTACGTAGGCTTCGGGTTGGTAGTAATCATAATAACTTACGAAGTATTCGACGGCATTGTGAGGAAAAAATTCTTTGAATTCGCTGTATAATTGCGCGGCAAGGGTCTTATTATGGGATATAACGAGAGTAGGTTTCTGTATTCGTTCTATAACATTGGCTATGGTATAAGTCTTGCCGCTTCCCGTTACCCCTAGAAGAGTCTGATGCCGGAAATTTTTTATTAAACCTCGTACAAGTTTCTCGATGGCCTGAGGCTGATCACCTTCGGGCTTAAAGCCACTGTCCAATCTAAACAAACCCACAAATAATCTCCTATTGACCGCACAACCTTGCCCCACCCCCCCGGTGTGGGACATGGTCGGTAATCATGGTGGTAATTGAATCGCAATGAACGCTTTGGTATTTAGTGTGCCTCTAATGAAAAATCTATGGATGGTGCTGAATGGGTGATTTCGCCTATCGAAATCCTCTCCACTCCGGTAGCGGCCATACGCTTTACACTATCGAGATTAACCCCACCCGATACTTCTATCTTAGACCTTGAGCCTTGAGCCTTGAGCCTTGAGCGAATCTTCACTGCTTTCCTGATATCCTCGATCTTCATATTGTCGAGCATTATAATATCAGCTCCGGCCTCGAGCGCAGCCTGAAACTCTTTAAGGTTTGTCACTTCGACCTCGATTTTTTTATATCCTTTAGACCTGGCCTTCGCTATAAACGCTTTTATATTTCGAACTCTTGCCCCTTGTTTCATGTCTCCTGTCGCCGATAAATGATTATCCTTTATAAGTATCTGATCCCATAAACCCATCCTGTGATTAGAGCCCCCGCCAATCCTCACAGCGTATTTATCGAGAATTCTGAAACCGGGAAGAGTCTTCCTGGTATCAAATATGCGGGATTTGTATTTTTTGACTTTCTCGACGTATTTTGACGTGATAGTCGCGACCCCGGATAGCCTTGATATGAAATTAAGCGCTGTCCTCTCCGCTGTCAGTATGTTTATTGCCGGGCCTCTGACATAAACAACCCTCCTGCCCTTCTTTATTTTCGCGCCGTCCTCGGCAAGGGCTTTGAAATTTATTTCCTCATCCACGAATTCGAATATCCACTTAGCGACGTCGATTCCGGCCAGGACACAATCCTGTTTCGCTATAATCTCTCCGGATATCATTCTGTTATTCTCGAACACCGTCCCGGTGGTTACGTCGCTACCCGGGCCTATATCCTCATTAAGGGCGCTCATTATTAAGGGCAATATTTTTTCTTTCGGTATCTTCATTTTTACCCCAGATTTTTAAGGGTTCCTTCTATCCTTTTTATCTGCTCTTTAAGATTCAAGAATTTATCTTTTTCTCCCGCTACTATTTTTTCCGGAGCTTTTTCCATAAAATTCCTATTCTTAAGTTTTTTAGAGATGACGCCAAGTTGAGACTCTATCCCTTTTTTCCTGGCTGTCAGGCGGGCTTTCTCGGCCTCGATATCTATAACGCCTTTAAGGGATACATAGATATTAAAATCTTCCAGTACATTGGTGGCCGATGCTTCGGGTTTCTTTATTTTTTCCGCGACTGTCAGTTCCTCCACCCGCGCCAGATTTTTTATAATTCCCTCGGACTCTGAGATCCTTTCCTTTGCCCCTTTTTTCAGAGGCACTATCCGGACTTTCAGGTATTTTGAGTGAGGAATATTCATTTCGGCCCGTATATTCCTTATGCCGACTATAACCCGCTTTATGGAATTTATCGCCTTTTCCGATTTTTTGTCTATCAGCTTATTATCTGTCACCGGCCAATCCTGTATCATTATGCTCTCTCTCTCGGAAATATTCTGCCAAACCGCTTCCGTCACAAAAGGCATAAAAGGATGAAGCAATTTCAACACCTGTTCCAGAACATATATCATAATCTTTTTGGTGTTTTTTCCCTTGCCCCCTGTCGCTTGTCGCTTGTCGCTGATAAAAGGTTTTGCCATCTCTATATACCAGTCGCAATAATCATGCCAGAAAAAATCGTAGATAAGCGCTCCGGCCTCGTTAAATCGATACTGCTCCAGCGCTTTATCGACGTCGCTTATGGTCCTCTGCAACCGACTCAATATCCACCTGTCGCTTAAATCAACTTTTTTTACATCCACGTCCCATGCCTCGTGTAGCATGTCTCCGACATTCATCAACACAAACCTCGACGCATTCCAGATTTTATTCGCGAAGTTCCTTCCGATCTGGAATTTATCTTTGGATAAGAACACGTCCTGCCCCGTAGAGGTTATCGCGATAATACTGTATCTGAGAGCATCAGCCCCGAATTCCTCTATCACCTCCAGAGGATCTATGGTATTGCCCAGAGACTTGGACATCTTTCTGCCCGTAGCGTCACGCACCGTGCCATGGATATACACGTCCCTGAATGGTATCTCTTTCATGAATTCCATACCGGACATAATCATCCTCGCCACCCAGAAAAACAGTATCTCCGGTGCTGTAACAAGAACGTCGGTAGGATAAAAGTAATCCAGCTCTTTGGTTTCCTTCGGCCAGCCGAGAGTGGCAAAAGGCCAGAGCCATGAGGAAAACCATGTATCCAGGACATCTTCATGCTGTTTAATCTCGGAGCCTCCGCACTCCGGGCACTTCTCAGGTTTCATCTTAGAGCAGATAAGTTTTTTTCCTGTCCCTTGCCTGCCTTGCCGGTAGGCAGGTCCCTTGTCCTTTGTCGCTTGTTTTCCGCCCTCATGGCATTTAGCACAATAATAAAGCGGAATCCTGTGTCCCCACCATATCTGACGCGAAATACACCAGTCCCGTATGTTCTCCATCCAGTGAAGATAGACCTTTGTCCATCTTTCAGGATAAAACTTAATCTTCCCCTTTTTGACCGCGTCTATGGCCGGCTTCGCGAGATTCTTCATCATGACAAAAATCTGCGCGGACATATAGGGCTCCACTATGGTATTGCACCTGTAGCAATGCCCTACGGCGTGAGAATGTGATTCTATCTTAATGAGAAGGTCTCTTTCCTTGAGCGATTTTATTATGGCCTCACGGGCCTTGAACCTGTCCATGCCCTCGTAGTCCCCGGCATTTTCGTTCATAGTGCCGTCGGGGTTCATCACCAAGACGGGCTCAATCTTATGCCTCAGCCCCATCTCAAAGTCATTCGGGTCATGAGCCGGAGTGATCTTAACAGCGCCCGTCCCGAATTTCTTATCCACGAAATCATCCGATATGACGGGTATCTCGCGTTCCATCAAAGGAAGAACAAGCTTCTCTCCTATTAAACTTTTATACCTTCTGTCTTTAGGGTTAACCGCTACCGCCACGTCGCCAAGCATCGTCTCCGGCCGTGTAGTCCCAACAACAATACCTTCAGCCTTCAGCCTTGAACCCTGAGCCTCCTTAAAAGGATACCTGATATAATACAAAAACCCTTCTTTTTCCTGATGAGGAGCTTCCTCGTCTGACAGCGCTGTGTGACACCTCGGGCACCAGTTTATAATACGCTCGCCGGGATATATCTCGCCGCCTCGTGTATTCCACAATCGGCAAAACACTTCTTTCACGGATTCGGAATATTCCTCATCCATGGTAAACCTGAGACGGCTCCAGTCGCAGGAGGAACCCAGCCTCTTTAACTGATTTATAATGGTAGAGCCATGATCCTCTTTCCACCTCCAGACTTCTTTCAGGAATTCCTCGCGCCCCAGATCGTCACGCTTTTTACCCTCCCGCGCCAACTTCCTCTCCACGACGTTTTGAGTCGCTATACCTGCATGGTCCGTACCCGGGACCCACAAGGCCTGGAACCCCTGCATCCTTTTCCACCTTACAAGAATATCCTGTATGGCATTATTCAAGGCATGGCCCATATGCAGTATTCCCGTAACGTTGGGCGGGGGGATAACGATCGTGAAAGGTTTTTTGTCTTTACTCGGGCATGCGCCGAAACGGCCTTTCTTTTCCCATTCGGCATAAATCCTGCTTTCGACCTCTTTGGCGTTATATTTTGAAGGTATTTCTTTCATATTAACCTTTTATTTTGTCACTGCGTAATAATCCATTTCGCTGTCATTGCGTAATGAAATGAAGCGAAGCCTGCCTGCCGGCAGGCAGGCTCAAAAATAGGATTACGTACCTTGACGGCAGATAGGCTTCGCTTCGCCCGCAATGACAAAAAACTACTATTTAGTCTTATCCTTCAGCAGTTTATACTCCACACTGTCGACAAGAGCCTGCCAGCTCGCCTGTATGATATTTTCCGAAACGCCTACCGTACCCCACGATGATTTCTGGTCCTGGGACTGTATAAGCACTCGCACCCTTGCCGCAGTCCCGGCCTTCTCGTCGAGCACCCTGACCTTAAAATCAGACAGGTGCATCTCGGCCAGGCTCGGATAGAATTTGTTGAGTGCTTTTCTCAGCGCATTATCGAGGGCGTTTACGGGGCCGTCACCCTCGGCCACCGTATGCTCTTCTTTTTTATTTACCTTGACCTTAACAGTGGCTCCCGATATGAGTTTCCCGTCTTCCCTTCTCTCAACGGTAACCTGAAAACATTCGAGGCCGAAGAAAGGCTTGTATTTTTTAAGCTCTCTTTTCATCAGAAGTTCGAACGATGCGTCGGCAGCCTCAAAATAATATCCCTGATTTTCCAGATTCTGTACAAGCCGCAAAATCTTCTTTGTTTTCGGGTCATCCTTGGAAAGGTCCATCTCTATTTCCTTGGCCTTTAAGATAATGCTCGTTTTTCCCGAAAGCTCGGATACAAGTATTCTCCTGTGGTTCCCGACCGTCCCGGGCTCGGCGTGCTCGTAGCTCAGAGGATTTTTCATGATAGCGTTCACATGTACGCCCGCCTTATGGGCGAAAGCACTCCTTCCCACGAACGGCTGACTGCTCTGTTGTCTCATATTGGCCACTTCGCTTATATATCTCGACGACTCGGTGAGCTCTTTGAGCTTTGACGGTTTAAGGCATTTTACTCCGAGTTTAAGTTGTAAATTAGGTACTATTACGCATAGGTCAGCATTTCCGCATCTCTCTCCGTATCCGTTAATAGTCCCCTGAACCATAGTGCATCCCGACTGTACGGCCGCTACACTGTTGGCTACGGCCATACCGCTGTCATTATGGGTGTGTATGCCCAGCGGGACATTGAACTCGTCGGCTATGGACCTGACTATCACGCCGAGCTGACTGGTAATCATACCGCCGTTGGTGTCACAGAGAACCAACGCGTCACATCCCCCTTTTACCGCCGCCCGTAAAGTCTCCAGGGCATAGTTCCTGTTGGCATTGTATCCGTCAAAAAAGTGCTCGGCGTCGTAAAACACCTTCACCTTTTTCGATTTAAGGTATTCAACGCTTTCCCTTATCATGTTAAGGTTTTCTTCCAGGTTTACCTTGAGCACATCTTTTACGTGAAGGTCCCATGTCTTTCCGAATAAGGCTATAACTTCCGTTTTTGCCTTAAGAAGAGATTTTATATTTTCGTCCCTGGACGGGCTCACCCCACCTCTTCTCGTGCTTCCAAAGGCCACGATTTTAGAATTCCGGAATTTCTTTTTTCTTACCTCTTTAAAAAAGGCCATGTCCTTTGGATTGGAACCCGGCCACCCGCCTTCAATATAGTGCACCCCCAGAAAATCCAGTTTTTTCGCTATTCTCAATTTATCGTTAAGAGAAAAAGATATTCCCTCACCCTGGGAACCGTCTCTCAACGTAGTATCGTAAATCCTGATTTTATCCATATTGACTCCCTATTTCTTTCCTAACCCAAATGCCTTGTGAAGCGCGCGCACTGCTCTGTCAGCGTGTTTTTTGTTTATTACACACGATATTTTTATTTCGGAGGTCGATATCATGTCTATGTTTATCTTCTTTGCAGCCAGCGAAGCGAACATCTTGGCCGCTACGCCCGAATGGCTCTTCATACCCACGCCGACTATGGATATCTTGGCTATATCTTTATTGTAAGTCACATTTTTTGCTTTTATCTTCTTGACTATAGCCTGAGTGACCTGTTTTACTTTGTTTATTTCCTCGACAGGCACGGTAAAAGAGACGTCCGTATGACCTGTTCTGCTCACGTTCTGGATAATCATATCCACGTTAATACCTTTAAGGGCGAGGTCCTTAAAAATCTCCGCCGCTATGCCCGGTTTGTCCGGCACGGCGCATATTGTCACTTTAGCCTCATCTTTATTAGCCGCGATTCCGCTTACCAATACGTCTTCCATCGCTTTGACCTCCTTACATATCATAGTGCCTTCTTTTGCGCTGAAACTTGACCTTATATGCAGTGGAACCGAATATTTTTTCGCCACCTCCATTGAACGCGCCTGCATAACTTTCGCTCCCACCGAAGCCAGTTCAAGCATCTCCTCATAACTTATGCGCGATAATTTCTTGGCGTCCTTAACCACTCTGGGATCCGCGGTATATACGCCCTCTACATCGGTATAGATCTCGCACACGTCTGCCTTAAGGACCTTGGCCAGCGCTACGGCTGTTATGTCAGACCCGCCTCGGCCGAGCGTGGTTATCTCCTGGTCCCAGTTTATTCCCTGAAATCCGGCTACTATTACCACTTTTTTCTTCCGAATGTTTTTCTTTATCCTCCCGGCGCTAATATCCACTATTCTGGCTTTTCTGTGAACACCGTCGGTAAGTATGCCGACCTGCGATCCGGTCATCGAAATGGCGTCCACGCCTGTTTTATGCAGCGCCATGGCCAAAAGAGAGACGGATACCTGCTCGCCGGTGGATATCAGCATATCCATCTCTCTTTCGCTCGGGACAGGCGTTATTTTATGCGCCAGTCCCAGCAACTCATCGGTGGTATCGCCCAAAGCCGAGACCACTACCACAAGCCTGCACCCCTTTTTGCTGTACGAGGCTATTCTCCTGGCTACGTTTTTTATCCTGTCTGTATTGGCTACGGAGCTACCTCCGAATTTCTGCACTATCAAACGATTTTGCACTTAAGACCCTTTCTCCTTACCGACATAATCACATCGCATACCATAACAATAGATAGCGATATCAAAACCACTGCTATCACCGCAAGCCCCACGTTGTTGTTATTAATAAAACCTATCATCTGGTAAATCAAAGCACCTATAGAGGTTGCCAGCATAAAAATAATGGGAACAAAGGTATATTTAAGGCTCTTGCCTCTGCATAACAGCCAACTGGATATTACTATAAACGTAAGCGCCGCGACCAGCTGATTGCTGGCGCCGAATACAGGCCAGATTTTACTCCATTTTCCGCTTAGAGCCAATATACCGCTTATAAATATTACCACAAATGTAGAAAAGAATCTATTCTTTATTTTAAAAAGTTCCTCGGATAGATACCTTGTTATCCTCGTTGCTGTATCAAGCGTGGTCAATATAAAAGCATTCAGTATCATTATGGCGATTATGCTGCCTTTTGAGAAAAGAATCGGCCCTGTTAAAGCACCGTAGCCTTTACCAAAAGCGCCTATAGGCCCGGGGCCTCCTTTAGCAAGCAGGCTTTTCAATTCCCCTGTTTCCAGCCCTGCCGTTACGGCCAAAAGAGCTAAAACAGCCAACACCGCCTCAAGCACCATACCGCCATAGCCTATGCGCCTGGCGTATTTCTCGCTGGAGAGCTGTTTGGAAGTAGTGCCGCTTGAGACTAAGGCATGAAATCCGGAATTCGCTCCGCAGGCTATTGTGACGAACAGCATGGGCCACAACCAGTCCGAACCCCCGCCTGTCAACCCGCCAAAGGGCTGTGTTTTGATTGCGGGATTGGTAATAAATATACCTGCTAAACCCACGGTTATACCGAAATACAGAAGAAAACTCGAAATGTAATCTCTTGGCTGTAATAAAATATTCACGGGCGTGACAGAAGCTATAAAAGCGTACAAAAGAAGTATGAACGTCCATATCAAATATGAGTTTTTTCCTATTTCGACCGGAAAAGAGCTGCCCGCGGTTATGCATATCAAGAGGAGCCCGAGCCCGATCAATGTAGCTATAAAAATATGGACCCTAACCCTGTAAAGCAAAATTCCCACTATAAGGGCCGCGAATATAAGGCCGAAACTTGGTATCACGGTGCGCGGATCCGCGGTTAGCGTTTTAGAGCATATTGAGGCGAAGACCGCTATGACCAGTATGAGGCTCAACCATACAAAACCCAAAAAGATAAATTTAGCCCGTTTGGATATAACGTCTTCCGCCACATCGGCTATGGACCTCCCCTTGTGCCTGACGGATATCAGAAGCGACGCGAAATCGTGTATACCTCCCAAGAATATTGTGCCCACTATTATCCACAAAACAGCGGGCCAGAATCCCCATATAGCGGCCGCTATCACCGGGCCTACTATAGGACCGGCGCCGGCTATGCTGGCAAAATGATGACTAAAAAGGACCTGCCAGTTAGCAGCCGGCATATAATCCACGCCGTCGAAGTATTTATGCGCGGGGGTTTCATTTTCCGGTTTTACGCCTATGAATTTTTCGAATGATCGGGCGTAAAAAAAATATCCAGCCCCGAGAAATAAAATGGAGAGAATTACTACTATTGAAGCATTCATATCTGATAAATTTTAGGGAAATTACCTGTCTGCCGGCAGACAGATTTCGCTAAACCCGCAATGGCACTTTTCTTACCGTATAAAAAAACTCATTAACTCATGGCCCTTATCGAATCTGAATTTACTTTCTTTGGCGGCCTTTTCGTTGAAATATACTATATCGTCCGGTGCCACGTCGGTCCCGTACATAGCGAAACAGATATCGTCTCTTGAATGAGTCCTGATAGAAAGCGGCGTGGCGTGGTCTGAAAGGACCAGCGCCCTGAATTCCTCGCCGGAGGACTTGAGCCCTTTAAGGATAGTGCCCACCACTGATTCGTCGAATCTCTCTATGCTTCTGATTTTCTCCCTCAAATCGCCGTTATGGCCGGCTTCATCGGGCGCCTCGACGTGAACAAAAACAAAATCCCTCTTTTTAAACGATTCGAGTGCGTATTCGGCCTTGCCAAGATAGTTTGTATCGTAATAACCTGTGGCTCCGGGCACGTTTATCACTTTCAAGCCTATAATCTTACCAATGCCTTTAATAAGGTCTACGGCCGATATTATCGAACCCTTAACATTGTATAATTTTGAAAATTCCGGCATCGCGGGTTTAACTCCCTGACCCCATAGCCATATCATGTTAGCCGGATTCTCTTTCAGATCCACGCGAACTTTGTTCACTTCCTGTCGAGTAAGTATTTCCACCGATCGTTCGGTTAATTCTTTTATTATCTCGAAAGCCGGCATGTATTTTTCGATTTTTTTTCCCATTATGTCATGGGGCGGTTTACATTTTAATTTTACTAAAAAGTTCAATTCCTGTTCGTCTTTACACCTATAAACCATCAGGTGTCTGTAACTTATACCGGGATAAAATTTCACCCTATCGTTTTCGATGTTGTCATTAAGCGCTTTTATCAGCGCACCCGCTTCTTTGGTGGATATGTGCCCGGCGCTGTAGTCCACCATTTCGCCATCGGAAGAAGTGACTAAATTACACCGAAAAGCTATCTCATTTTCCCCGATATCAACTCCCATATTGGCAGCCTCCAGAGGCCCCCTGCCGGTATAATATTTTTTTGGGCTGTAGCCCAATATAGAAAGATTGGCCACGTCGCTGGCTGGCGCCATGCGCCTGGGTATCATATTGGTCAGCCCCACTCTCCCTTTTTCCGCCATAAAATTCATATTGGGGGTCTTTGCCGCCTCCAGTGGAGTTTTGCCTTCCAGTTCCTCTAAAGGCCTGTCTCCCATCCCGTCACCTACTAAAACCGCGTATTTCATATCAAAACTCCAGTGTTCTTATGTTATATTTTTTTATTTTTCCTTTTTCCCACGCCCTGATGAAAGCCGCCACTATCACCGGATCAAACTGACTTCCGGCATTGGATCCGAGCTCGGCTAATGCTTCTTTTATCGACAGTGCTTTCCTGTAGGGCCTGTCCGAGACCATAGCGTGAAAAGCGTCCACAACCGAGATAATCCTGGACTCCAGCGGTATATCCTCGCCTTTAAGGCCGTCCGGATAACCCGTTCCGTCGAATTTTTCCTGATGATACTTCACGATAGTGGCCACGTTTTTTAGCCTCTCTATCGGTTCCAATATTCTCGCGCCTATTTCGCAATGCTGTTTCATTATCTCCCATTCTTCGGTATCGAGTTTTCCTGGTTTGTTCAATATGGCGTCCGGCACTCCAATCTTACCTATGTCGTGAAGCCTCAAAGCGGTCCTCAAATCCTCCTTGCTTATGGACTCGTCAAAATCCGGGAGCGCCAGGAGCTCCTCGGCTACCCGCATACCGTAATAACACACGTCATCCAGGTGCCCGCGCGTGCAAGAATCTTTCTCGTCCACCGTCTGCGCCAGAGCCAGTACTGTCTGAAAATAGTTTTCCTTTTCCCGCTCCCTTATTTTCTCGAGTTCCGCGAAGTTTTGAGCGTTTTCTATAGCTACGGCCACGTTATTTGACAGCGATGTCAATAAATCCGCCTCGTCCCTGGTAAATCTCCTGCCCGACATTTTCTTTGCTAAAATCAGGAACCCCAGCATGCGCCCTCTCCAGAAACTCGGCACACACACTTCGCAGTTAAGCCTCTCGAGCTCTTCCTTTAACCCGAGCATTGTGTTGAGATCTTTGAGATAGCGTCTCAAGAGAACCGATTTTTTATCTTCCAGCCACGTCACGACGGGGCTGTTGCTCTCGAGTACCGTTCCTTCAAGGTACTTGTTTTTTCCGCGCCTGCACATAAGAACGTAATCGTTTCCCTTTCTCAGGAAAACGCTGGCACTGTGCACACCTATATATTTTTTGACGATATAGACAATGAGCTTGACCAGTTTCTCCGTATCCGTAACCAGTACCATCCCCCGACTGGCCTGTATCATCATAGCATGATAAGGATATTTCTTTTTATAAAAAAACTTTTTAAGCGGGTTCATCTATTATCCTTTTTTCTATACAAGCCGTTTGCTATGGCCGCGGCGCGGACTATCTTATTAAGTTTGTCCATCTCACCCGGCTTCACAGTGGTGGTCACCGGATCAAACAGCCCGCTTATAAAAGCTATATTATCGTTTCTTTTCACTCTGTCGGACGCCGGAAGGCCGTATAAGACAACGTCTTTGGGCGGAGTTTCTAATTTTTTCAACCTTTCGTTTATCCTGTAAAGATGAAACATATTAATATTGCTTATTACTATATGGGGCTCAAAAACTTTTAATTTTTTGTCTATATCCGAGGGCGCAAAAGCAGCAATAAGCTCATACTCACCGCCGCATCTCCTGACATCGTTAAAATATGCGTACTTGGCGCTATACATAATCTCGTTGGGTTCTATAAAAAGAAGTCTGGCCGAAGGTATGACGTCGGGGTTTTCCAAAAGATACGACATTTCCGCCCTGCCGTCCCTGCTGCTCTCGCCGAGAACGTCCTGGCACACCCTTATCAGCATCTTAATCGAAAACGGCTTGGCCAAAAACGCGTCACAGCCTATTTTCTCCACCTCATCCCTGTGCTCGTCCAGGACTCCGGAAAGAATTACGGTC